>DXUR01000067.1 GCA_019417795.1 Clostridiales bacterium
GACTGTGCGCCCGTAGCGGCGATGTAATAATTCTGGATATGGCAATCCAGCGGGAAAAAGCTCATTAACCCGTCATCACCCGACTTACCTGAGAGGGAAACCTCATAGGGGAAAATAGCACATCGGGAAACTCATAAGTTGGGTAGTTGTCAGCCCACGACTGAATGGGAAGATGAAACAGATGATACAAGGATAAAAGCTATACTGCCTGAAGCGCAGTCCGAGAGGTATTTGTAGGAACTATGGCGAAAGACAGCTATCGCCGTACCGTGCAGCCACAATTCATTAGTCGAGAATATGTGGGAGAGCTTGTGCACGGCTCAACTCCGTATGGAGAAAAGGACGAAAACGCTATCCGACAATCATCCATGCCATTATTACATTGCTAAACGGGGATTGCCTAACCCGAAATGCCGAGGAATCGGCTATGTGTAATGCCTCTATGGTGATAAATTTCAAGGCTACGCCAAGAAAGATGACACTGAATATTCGGCATGGCAACGGAGCCGCCGTAGTAGTCCGAGTGCGGTAACGCCGCATACATGGCGAAGGGCGGCAGCTTGTTATCTTAACAACAGAGAAAGGACGGTGTGTGATACACCATGAGAAATCCAATCAATTTGTTAAGCAGTTTACAAACCCACAGCAACGACAGGTCATATACCTTTGAACGACTCTATCGCAATCTTTATAATCGGGAGCTGTTTATGCTGGCATATCAAAATATCTACGCCAGTCAAGGGAATATGACACAAGGCACCGATGGCAAAACCATCGACGCAATGAGCCTGAGTCGCATTGATGGCATCATTGCGAGCCTAAAGGACGAGAGCTATCAGCCTCAACCATCAAGAAGAACTTACATTCCCAAGAAGAATGGGAAAATGCGCCCGTTGGGCATCCCATCGTTTGATGACAAGTTGGTACAAGAATGTGTGCGGCTGCTGTTGGAAGCAATTTATGAGGGCAGTTTTGCGAAAACCTCGCATGGCTTTCGCCCCAATCATAGCTGCCACACGGCGCTGAACCAAATACAAGTCTGTTTCTCCGGCGTGAAGTGGTTTGTTGAGGGAGATATCAAAGGCTTCTTTGACAACATCGACCACGAAGTCATGATAGGTATCTTAGCGGAGCGCATTAAGGACGAGCGTTTTCTGCGCCTTATCCGCAAGTTTCTAAAGGCGGGATATTTAGAGGACTGGAAATATCACAACACATACAGCGGAACGCCACAGGGTGGTATCATCAGCCCCGTTCTCGCCAACATCTACCTGGACAAACTGGACAGGTACATGGAGGAACTGAAAACGCAGTTTGACAAGGGTGTAAGGCGCGCTGTCCATCCCGAAACCTATGAGTTGGAAAAGAAGCGGGGCGTGCTGGCGAAGAAATTACGCAATGCCACCACAGAGGACGAACGGCAGATGCTTTCGGAGAAAATCCGTGAGATTGACCGTAGAAAGCTGACAATGCCTTACTCCGACCCGTTCGACGCCAGCTACAAGCGGCTTCAATATGTCCGTTATGCCGACGATTTTCTTGTAGGCGTGATTGGCAGTAAGGAAGACGCAGTAGCAATCAAGGAACAGGTTAAGGCGTTTGTAGCGGACACACTTCATTTGGAGCTGTCAGACGAAAAAACACTGATAACCCATTCTGAGAAGAAAGCCCGGTTTTTGGGATACGACATTTATGTACGTCGTTCCACCGCTACCAGGAGAAACAAAATGGGATGGCTGTGCCGTCATCTTAACGGTACGGTCTGCTTGGAGATGCCGACAGAAATTATGCAAAAGAAGCTGCTGGACTATGGAGCTATGACCATCGAAAGAACGGTTTATGGCAAAAGTAATTGGAAAGCTAAAGCTCGTTACCACCTCAAAGATAATGATGACCTTGAAATTCTTGACCAATACAACAGTGAGGTCAGGGGCTTTCGCAATTATTACCGTATCGCCAACAATGCATCTCTCGCAAGCTCTTTTGGCTACATCATGCAATACAGTATGTTCAAGACTTTTGCAACCAAATATCGTACCAGTATGCGCAAGATGATAGCAAAACTTCGTATGGGCAAAGATTTTGGAGTACGATTCACCGATAAGAAAGGAAATCAAAAAATACGGTTGTTTTACAATGAGGGCTTCGCGCGAAAATCCATGCAAAAGTCTGCCGCTGTTGATGCGATACCGAATACGGCAAAGTATTCCGGCAGAACCAGCTTGATGGATAGGCTGTCCGCAGGGCAATGCGAGCTTTGCGGCAAAACTGATGGAGACATTGAAATACATCACATTAGGAAGCTCAAAGACCTGAAAGGCAAAAGCTACTGGGAGCGCTATATGATTGCGAGAAATCGCAAGACAATGGCGCTTTGCCTTGACTGTCACAGAAAATTACACAATGGTAAACTGAATTAACAAGTGGAGAGCCGTGTGCGCTGAAAGGTGCAAGCACGGTTCGGGGGCGAGTGTTCGGAAACCTGCCGCAGTAATGCGGCAAGGCGCTGGGCACTTAGCCTACACAGAAAAAGCGGCCAGTTCGAGTGGACGGCGCCCGCCATCCTGTTCGCGTGCCTGGTGTTCACGCTGACGGCGCCGCTGTACATCTGGCAGATCATCGGAATTTGAGGTATAGGCAATGACTTTTTACGAACAGGAGCTTCGGAAGATCGTCGGAGAACGGTACCCCGACGCCACCTATGTGGGCAGAGCCTGCTATGTGCGTCTGAGCGATATGAACCGGGCAAAGATCCAATTTGTCACTGGAATCGTTGCCAATCAGTACAACGCCTTGCAGTTGACGATCCTGAACCGCAGCGAAGGACAGGTGGATACCCTGCGCCTTCGCTTTTCGGATCTGCTGGGGACGAAGGCGACTTCCAACCCCAACTTCCGCAATGGTGTTGACCCGCACATTTGGGATGACTATGGAAAAGTAGACTGGTATGTGTATCACCCCACCCGGCAGGACTATGAGAAGCTCTCCAACGCAGTATCGGACTATCTGGAGGTGTTCCAAGACATGAGCCAGTCCACCGACCAGCAATGGTCACAGACAATGTAAACCGAGTATGATTTAAAGGCCGTACCAGCTGTACGGCCTTTGCCATATCCCAAGCAGTTGGTACGGCTTCACCCGGAGGAGGTGAAACCGAACAATGTTTATTTGGGATTTTGTTGCCGATAAGGTTTTGGGCCAAATTGTGGACTGGTTCTACGGTCAGGTCGTAGGCTTTCTCGGCAACTTCTTCGCAGAGATGGGAAGCATGGGTGTCGAGCTCTTCGAGATGTCATGGGTGCAGAGCATCGTGCTGTTCTTCTCCTATTTGGCGTGGGCGTTGTACGGAACCGGGCTGGTCGTGGCCTGCTTTGAATGCGGTATCGAGTATTCCAGCGGGCGGGGCAACATCCGCGAAACCGCGCTCAATGCCATCAAGGGCTTTATGGCCGTGAGCCTGTTTACTGTCGTTCCGGTCCGGCTCTATGAGCTTTCGGTAACGCTGCAGGGGCAACTCACCGCAGGGATCACCGGCTACGGTGCATCCATCGGAGATGTGGCAAGTGATATCATGCAGGAGTTCAGCGCCGTGGAATCGCTGACCGATTTGGCATCCGGCCCGTTCCTCGGCTTTGGCAGTATCACCAGCGGATTCATGATTCTGTTCTGCATCATCCTTATGGCGTATGCGATCATCAAGGTCTTCTTTGCCAATCTCAAGCGCGGCGGTATCCTGCTGATCCAGATTGCCGTGGGAAGTCTGTACATGTTTTCTGTGCCCCGTGGCTATACGGACGGCTTCATCCAGTGGTGCAAACAGATCATTGGATTGTGCCTGACCGCATTTTTGCAGGCGACTATCCTCATCGCTGGGCTCATGGTGTTTAAGGACCACGCACTGTTGGGTCTTGGTTTGATGCTTTCGGCTGGCGAGATTCCCCGCATTGCCGGAACGTTTGGCCTGGATACGACAACAAGAGCCAACATTATGAGCGCGGTATATACGGCGCAGGCCGCTGTAAACACCACGCGCACGATCATGCAGGCGGTGTCAAAATGAGCGGGCTCACTATGGGAAGCCTGTTTGACGGCATCGGTGGTTTTCCTCTGGCTGCCATTCGCAGCGGCATTACGCCGGTGTGGGCTTCGGAGATTGAAGCCTTTCCCATTGAGGTCACGAAGCAGCGCTTCCCAAGCATGATCCATGTGGGTGACATCACAAAGCTCAACGGCGCAGAACTGCCGCCCGTAGATATCATCTGCGGCGGCAGCCCGTGCCAGGATTTATCCGTGGCTGGAGCGAGAGCCGGATTATCCGGCGCCCGCTCCGGTTTATTTATGGAGCAGGTTCGACTGGTAAAGGAGATGAGAAATGCAGACGAACAAAGAGGCCGAGCAGGTCACGCTGTCCGACCTCGGTATATGCTGTGGGAAAATGTTCCAGGAGCCTTCTCCAGCGGAACTCCCAAAGGCGAGGACTTCCGTATCGTCCTCGAAGAGATCGTCCGAGTTAAGTGCGGTTCCGTTTATGTCCCTGGACCTTACCCCTGGCCATGGCAATCTGCTGGGCGAATCCTACTGGGAACTGATTTCTCCCTGGCTTGGCGGTGCCTGGATGCTCAATACTGGGGTGTCGCCCAACGACGCAAGAGGATCTTCCTTGTCGCAGATTTTGCAGGACGCACCGCCGATAAAATATTATTTATCCCCGAAGGCATGCTTGGGGATCCTGCGCCGAGCTTCTGAACGCGGAAAAGCTCTGCCGCCGAAGCTGGAACGGGCGTTGAAGATCCAAGCCGGATTGATGCGCCCGGACGGACAGCCTACGGATCTGAACGCATTCCATATCAACCAGCGGGATGAGGGCATTGACCTGCACGGCGTATCCGGTGCCTTGATGGCGACCACCAATATGCAGATGCAGACCTTCGTGACGCAGCCGGATGACACCGTCGAGGGATTTGACGGCTACAATGGTGACCTGACCGGCGATGTTGCGGCCACGCTCGGCGTGAACTGCGGGATGTCCACCGGCAGAAACGGTGTCATGGCCTTTGCTGCCAACCAAAGGGACGAGGTCCGTGACTTACATGATATTGCGGGCGCATTGAATGCTCAGCTGGGAATGAAACAGCAGACCTTCGTGGCGGCCGCATTCTCGGCAGGAGCCGGCGCCTCTGCTGGGAGCATTGGGTATGGCGAGGAACTGGCTCCTACGCTGAAAGGCTCTGCCAGCGGAAACTGTATGCCGTCCGTCCTGTGCCTGAATGACCAGGGCGGAAGCGTGATGGAGTGCTCTGAGAATGTGTCCGGTACTCTGCGGGCGCAGGAGCATGGACACCAGCCGCTGGTCTATGAAAATCACGGCATTGATGCCCGGTACACCGGTCCTCATCAGGTGGCGCCTACCATGTCCGCAAGATATGGAACCGGCGGAAACAACGTGCCGCTCGTAGAACAGAAAGAAACCTTCTGCATTACCGGAAATGCCATTGACCGGCAGCCGCAGAACGGCGGCAATGGGATCGGATATCAGCGGGACATCGCATATACGCTGACGGCCACTGATCATCATGCAGTCTACAGCCGCCAGCGTGTGGATGATTTCCGTGAGAACGGCGTAGTCAGCACACAAAGCGCTCGCCAGCATAAGGACGCCACCGATCTCGTTTGCCAACAGGCGGAAGCCTATGCCTATCTCATCCGACGCCTGACACCGTTGGAGTGTGAGCGCCTGCAGGGCTTTCCGGATGGATGGACAGATATCCCCGGTGCTTCGGACAGCGCCCGTTATAAAGCGTTGGGCAACAGCGTAGCGATACCCTGCGTAGAGTTTATCATGGGTCGGATCACCGCAGCTCTTCGGGAGGTATAGCTGCCTTGGTGGTTTTGCTTCCGTTTCGCATAGCTTCTTCGTTGAGTTTGGTGAATAGCTTTCCATGACTTCTTCCGGTATGCTTTGCTTGCAAAATCGAGGAAAGGAGCAGAACGATGGAGGGCAAAAAGAACCTCTGTGCCATGATCCCGGCAGAGCTTCACACAAGGATCATGGCAGAGAAAGAAGAAATGAAGCTGGGTACACTGGCGGAATATGTGGAGCGCATCTTCGCAGAACACTTTGAAGGAGGAAACGATATGCAGACAGAACGGACCCTTGCGGTGAAAATCTCCGCGGAACTCTTCGACCGCCTGAAAGAGTATCTGGAAAAGAATCACCTGAAGCAGAAGGACTTCATCACGCAACTGCTCCAGCAGGCGCTGGACAACGCAGAAGAATAATCAAATCACTGGATGGCCGCAGGGAAACCTGCGGCCATCTCTATTCTCCGGAGGTGAGAACAATTTATATTTACCCTGATAATTTGACCGCAAAAGCCATGCTGTGGCTTTGGGAGCTGCGGGACATCGGCATCATCGGCGTGGGACTTCTTATCTCTGTTCTGGCGCTGACCCAGACCGGTATCGCCCTGCCGCTGGTGCTGACGGCTGTTTACGCTTTTCTCAGCATTCGCTTCGACGGCACCAGCATATTGGATTTTCTCAAATATGCCGCTGCGTTCCTGATCACAAAGCAGCAATTCTATGATTGGAGGTTGGAGTCGTGAGTAAAAAGCAGAAAAAGGACAAAGCCGCCCGCTCCACACGGCAGCTCATGGGCATTGAAGAGATCAAGGACTACTGCATTGCCACCCGCATGGGCAATCTCGTGTTTTTTATCATCAAGCCCACTAACATCTCCGTCCTGCCGGATTCCAGTATCAGCGCCCGCATCTATGCGCTGCTGAATGTCGTAAAGGGACAGGCAGAGATCGAGATGCTGGCGCTCAATTCCAAGGAATCCTTCGAGCGCAATAAGGACTTCTACCGAGAGCGTCTGAGTCAGGAGGAACTGCCAGCGGTCCGCAGACTGCTGGAGCAGGACAGCAAGCACCTGGACCGTATTCAGGTGCTCATGGCGTCCAGCCGTGAGTTTTATATTATCATCCGGCTGCGTGGTGAACAGGAGTCCGATGTGTTCTCCTACCTTTCCCGCATCGAGCAGAATATCAACGATAACGGCTTCACGACCCGCCGAGCCACCGAGCAGGATCTTAAAAAGATGCTGGGTGTTTACTTTGAGCAGAACGTGACGACGGAAAAGTTTGAGGACTTCGACGGTGACCGCTGGGTCATTGTTGGCGAATGAAGGAGGGATTCCTTTGGCAAAGAAAGTGAAGAAAGCAGCGCCGCAGAGCCGGGAGACTGCAAGAATCAAATCCTTCCTGGATATGATCGCACCTTCCGTGGTCAAGTTCGAACCCGATCACTTCATCTGCGGCAACACCTTCCGCTGCGTGTGGGCGCTGCGGGAATATCCCACGCAGACCGATGAGCAGGCTATTCTCCGACATCTGGGTGAAAAGGATGGGATCACGCTGCGCATCTACACCCGCCAGGTAACACCTGCCGAGGAAAAGCGCATCATCCAGAATGCTGCCAACAAAAACCGCATGGGCAGCTCCAACACCAACGACCTGCAGCAGACGATCACGGCGGAAAGCAATCTGCAGGATGTGGCATCGCTGGTGGCTTCCATGCACCGCAACCGAGAGCCGCTGCTCCACTGCGCCGTCTATATCGAGCTGACCGCTTCGGATTATAACACGCTCAAGCTGCTCCAGACCGATGTGCTGACAGAACTGGTACGGAGCAAGCTCAATGTGGACAGGCTCCTGCTTCGTCAGCAGCAGGGATTCTGCTGTGCCAGTCCCGTGGGATACAACGCCTTCGGCCAGCAGTTCGAGCGTGTTCTCCCGGCAAGCTCTGTGGCGAATCTCTATCCCTTCAATTACAGCGGTAAAACAGATGCAAAGGGCTTCTATGTCGGGCGTGACAAGTACGGCAGCAACATCCTCGTGGACTTCGATCAGCGCGACGAAGATAAGACCTCCGCCAACATCCTCATTCTCGGCAACTCCGGCCAGGGCAAGAGCTATCTTATGAAATTGCTCATCCTCAATCTGCTGGAGTCCGGGAAATCGGTTATCACGCTGGATGCCGAGCATGAGCAGCAGGAAATGTGCGAGGCCGTGGGCGGCTGCTTTGCCGACCTCATGGCGGGAAAGTACATCATCAATGTGCTGGAGCCGAAATGCTGGGATGATGGCGGTGACCCGGACGATACGGCAGCACCGGAAGCCTTCCGCAAAAGCACTTTGCTGGCACAGCATGTTTCCTTCCTCAAGGACTTTTTCCGTGCCTACAAGGATTTCAGCGATGCGCACATTGACACCATCGAGATCATGGTGTCCAAGCTCTACGCAAAATGGGGTATCACGGAGCGGAGCAACTTCCGCCGAATGCGACCGGAGGACTATCCGATCCTCTCTGACCTCTATAACCTGATCGAAGAAGAATTCAAAAGCTACGATCCCAACGCCCATCTGCTCTATACGGAAAAGCTCCTGCAGGAAGTGCTGTTGGGACTGCATTCCATGTGCAAGGGTGCGGACGCACAGTTCTTCAATGGACACACCAACATCACCTCCAGCCGCTTTCTTGTCTTTGGCGTCAAGGGAATGCTGAGTGCCGCTAAAAATGTCCGCAACGCCATGTTGTTCAATGTGCTGTCCTTCATGTCGGATAAACTTCTGACGGTCGGCAATACCGTGGCGGCACTGGACGAGCTGTATATCTGGCTGTCCAATCCCACGGCCATTGAGTACATCCGCAACTGCCTCAAGCGTGTGCGCAAAAAGGAATCCGCCATGCTGCTGGCTTCGCAGAATCTGGAGGACTTTGATCAGGAACATGTGCGCGAAATGACCAAGCCGCTGTTCAGCATCCCGCCCCACCAGTTCCTGTTCAACGCGGGATCCATTGACAAGCGCAGCTACATGGAGATGCTCCAGCTTGATGAGGCGGAGTATAACCTCATCAAGTTTCCGCAGCGCGGTGTCTGCCTGTACAAGTGCGGAAATGAGCGCTACCTGTTGGAGGTACATGCGCCAACCTATAAAGAAAAGCTGTTTGGCACGGCGGGTGGTCGCTGATGGCAGTATCTGCAGGCATGATCGCAAAAGCCGCGGCGACGGTGCTCTCTAACGAAAAGCTGCGCAAAGGCGTGGGATGGACGCTGGTCGCAATTCTCTCGCCAGTCATTGTACTCATCGCACTTCTGTGTTCCATTGGCTCCGGAGGTGCGGATCACAACAACCAAGCGGTAGCTGCAGCCTTCTATGGCGTGAGTTACTCAACAGAAGTACCCGCAGAATTCCGGTATCATATCAAGGAGATGCGTACCGCTTTTTCTCTTCTGGATTCGGCAGTGGCTTCCGTCAATGGGCAAACGGAAAGCGGAAATGGCCTTGACCCGATTCGGATCAAGGCCGTTTTTTATGCTCTCTGCTTTGGCGAGGATGCGCCGTCCGCACGGGCGGCAAGCCGCTTCGTAGAATGCTTCTACACTTGGGAAACCCGTACCCGCACGGTAGATATTGAGAACGGCGATGGCACGGTTACCAGCACGGTAGAAGAATACACCGTCGCTGTTCCGGTCTCACTGTATCAAGCGTATGCCAATCTGGAAGCAGAGCTTGGCAGGACGATCACAGAGGACGACAAGAGCAATATCAACCACATCTATTCCATGATCGCCGGCGCTGCGGGCGGCGGAAATTACAGCGGTGAATTCCTTCGTGGAGATGGAAGCAGTATCGACTTGGACATCTCAGCTTTCACCGATCCCTACAGCAAAAATGCTACTGACCTCGTGACCTACGCCAACCACGCATGGGAATCCGGCTGGGGCTATGTCTGGGGAACCTACGGCGATGTGCTGACCGAATCGCTCTTTGCCTACAAATTGGAACAGTACCCTGACGGTGTCGGCAGCTATGAAGATTTTATCCGTGCCAACTGGCTGGGCGGCAGGACCACCGACTGCGTGGGACTCATCAAGGGCTATGGCTGGTTGTCCCCGGAAACGATGACCATCGACTATGGGACTCACGGAATGCCGGATATCGGCGCCAACCAGATGTACTACAGCGCCACGGAATCTGGCACTATCGATACCATACCGGACATTCCCGGCCTTGCCGTTTGGCATGACGGACACATCGGCGTTTACATTGGCGGCGGTCAGGTCGTTGAAGCTATGGGTACCAAGTACGGTGTCGTCAAAACAGAATTGGCTGGCCGAGGATGGACGCACTGGCTGAAGATTCCGTATATCAATTATGACTGAGGAGGTACGACATGAAAAAAGTAAATATCACTCTCACCTTTGACGATGACAAGCTGGATGCACTGGAGTTTTCTCTCCGCAAGGAACACTCCTCCGTGCAGGCCCGCATGGACGATGCGCTCAAGCAGCTCTATGAGCAGACGGTGCCGGAAGCTGTGCGGGAGTATCTGGACAGCAAGGCTGTCCCTGCGTCCAAGCCCAAGCGCACTGCCAAATCCGCTGTCCCGAAAACGCCGAGTAGTGAGCCGAAGCCTGCGGCAGCCGTGGTAAAGGAGGGCAACTGATATGGCACAGCAGGAAGAAATCGTCCTGTGGATCGACCAGCGATGGAAAAGAGCCATTGAGAAACATCTCAGGGATGAAACTTTACAGGAGCATCTGGAGAATGTGCTGGACGAGCTGTGCAATCAGCTTCCGGAGCGTGAGTAT
>DXUR01000670.1 GCA_019417795.1 Clostridiales bacterium
TTTTTTGACCGCAGAGTATTAGGAGGATTACAGAAAGCAAAAATGGACACGGCGATACCTCCATAGGCCACCGTGCCTTTACAGTTTCAATGGGTCGTCATTGGTTTGTGTGTAGGCGCAAAGAAACGGCGGCTCTGAAAATCAAAGCCGCCGTTTCAAATGGGCGTGTCAATTTGTCTGCATTACGACGGCTTTTTTTCTTTTGCCGTCGTCCGGCAGAATGGCTTAGTCATTATTTCTGAACGGAGTCCGCTTCTTCTTGTGTGAGTTGACCATTTTTAACTGCATCAGAAATGGCTTTATCTAATTCCTCAACTGTGGAATAATCCCCAATGTGTACTGTTTTTCCGTTATCTTTTGTTACATCAACACTATAAGAGGAAACTACATCTTCAGTAGGTGGAATCATGGAGTAGGTATCGCCGTCACCGTCGTCTTTGGAATACAATACTCCCTTTTTGATACTTTCCAGAGTTTCCTTATAGCTGTCCATCATAGCATCTACGCTTTCCTGCGTAAATTCATGGAATACGCCTTGCCCATCATACCAACCATCTCCAGTTCCAATCAACGCTTCCATTTCATTTTTCTGTTCGTTCATCCAAGCCTCGTACTCTTCGGCTGTCCACCACTGCACATCCGGTGCCGCATTGTTCTTCTCATAATCTGCCTCGGCAACCCAATTTTTACCGTCAACGCTGATTTGTCCACCATCCGTATCATGATAGAGAATATCGACGCCGGATGTGTTTTCAGTTTCAGATGCCAAATTCTTTGGTGTGTCTGAAGCCAGTGCATTTGCATAAGTAAAACCGGCAAGGCTCAAACAGATTGCTCCGCACAAGCCCACTGCTAATATTTTTTTGTTCTTCATAGATAAGACCTCGCTTTATAAAAATTTTAGCTGCCCCTTAAGGACAGCTAAAATATAGCAAAACAACTTGGATATAGTTTGCATAGATTATGGATTTTAGATGGAGTTATCTATTGGCTGCTTGCAAGGCAGTTCAAACCAAAACATTACGCCGTTGCTTGTGTTAGTGATGCCGTACTTTGCATGGTGCATTTCCATGATTTTGCGAACAATATAAAGCCCTAATCCAGTTCCGCCTGTATTACGGTTACGGGATGCGTCCGCCCGGTAGAAAGCTTCAAACAAATGCGGGAGGGCATCATCAGGCACATGGACACCTGTATTTTCAATTTCACCACGAATCGTACCGTGTATTTCAGACAAAGTTATATGGATTGATTCATTACTTGGAGAATACCGAATTGCGTTTACCAATATGTTCTGAATTGCCCGTTCCATCTGCACTTGTTCCACTTCACAGTAAAGTCGGTCAGGAATATTGACCTCAAGGTGCTGTTTCTTTTCTTCCGATAAATCTGAAACCGTGGCAAGCTGTACCCGGAATACTTCCGCAAAGTCAACGACTTTATATGCGGATTTCTGAGTTCCCTCCGTTTTAGAAACATACAACAATTCTTTTACCAGATTTTCCATCCTGTCAACAACTGCAAGGGAACGCTCCATGTACTCTGTGTGGTTTTCATAGCCGCTGATCCCGTTCAGCATCCCCGACAAGTGACCTTTCAAAATAGTCAGCGGTGTTTTCAGTTCGTGGGAGGCTGCCGAGAAAAATTCTACCCGCTGTTGCTCTAATGCTTGTTCCTTTTCCATATCTGTCTTGAGCTGCTGGTTTGCAGTTTGAAGATCATTCAGCGCAGTAGAGAGCGAGGCCGACAACGAATTTAGATTTTGTGCCAAGCACCCCAATTCATCTTCCCGCACAGCAGTACATTGACCAGAAAAATCCAGTTCCGCCATTTGCTTTGAAATCTTGCTCAGTCGCACAATAGGTCGAGTGATGTACCGTGTATAGAGCCCTGCACAAAGGAGAGAAAGCAGAAAGACCATTAGGATAACATACGGAAATATGGACAGCAATACTTTTGTTGCCTGCTGTACGACAAACAAATCCGTTTGAACTACCAGCGTATAAGCAGTCCCGTTTTTTAGAGTAATTGGGTAAAAGTTCGTTGTAGTTGCCCCGGACAGCTGCATATCTATGAACGATTCATCTTCATCAAATGTAACTGCTTGATCTGCTGAAACAGTAGAAATTTCCGTAGCCACTTCATTCGGATAGATAATATTGCCGTTGCTGTCCGCAATCCAAAAAGCGGCATTTGTTTTCGCTGAAAAATCAGCCAATTCATTTTCACAATCGTCTATATTATTAAAATCCGCCATTTGCTCGGCAAGGTGCATGGCGGCTTTCTCCGTAGTCGCATTTATCAAATTGGAGTATGTCGTAGGTAACAGTTTTGAAATGAAAAAATATGTTCCACCACAAGCTGTACCCAGTAGAAGAAATGTAATTATAAAAATCTTGACGGATAACCGTTGCTTAATGTACTTTGTCAATTCTGTATCCCACCCCTCTGATTGTTTTGATATAGTCAGCATTCAGCTTTTTGCGAATGTTCTTTATATGACTGTCAACGATCCGATCTTCGACCTCCAAATCCTCCGCCCACAATCGGTCAA
>DXUR01000671.1:0-733 GCA_019417795.1 Clostridiales bacterium
CTCCGTCCGGAAACAGCTGAGGACCTTCCTGGGCGTATTTCTGCAATTCATGCATCAAATCGTCCAGACCGCCGCCCTTATGGGCAGAAATGGGAATGATGGCGTCAAATCCGTCCCACACCTCGTTGTAAGCCGCGATCACCGGCAGCAACTCCGCAGGCTCCACAGTGTCGATCTTGTTGATGCACAGGATGCAGGGGATCTTTTCCTCCCGGATGCGGTCGATCAGCGCCTTCTCCGGTCCTCCCACATGGGGGATGGGCTCCACCAGCAGCAGCGCGCAGTCCACATCGCTGAGGCTGGAGGTCACGACCTTTACCATGTAATCCCCCAGAGCGGACTTGGGCTTGTGCAGTCCCGGCGTATCCAGCAGAATGTACTGGGTGTCCTCCCGATTCACAATGCCGTAGATCCGGTTCCGGGTCGTCTGGGCCTTGTTGGAAACGATGGCGACCTTTTCGCCCACCAACGCGTTGGTCAGGCTGGACTTGCCCACGTTGGGCCGTCCGCAAACGGTGATCATGGCGGTTTTTGTAATGTTTGACATAGGTGATCCTCAACTTTCTTTGAGCATTTAAGTTCACGATTCGCTCCATGCGGTCCGTTTTTCTAACATACCACAGATCTGCCGGAATTGCAACCGGATGTCAGGTCTCTCCCCCGCCAATTTTCTCGCCGGAGCGGCGGGGGCCCCCCCACGCCGGGCGTCACACCACCAAAAAAAGGTTTTACC
>DXUR01000671.1:743-2542 GCA_019417795.1 Clostridiales bacterium
GCGGCGGGGCACCCCCAGCGGCGGCAGTTCCACACCCAAAATGAGTTTTACCAACCACACGAAAAACAGCAGCACCAGAATCGGGATCAGGCAGGTGGTCACCAGCATGACTGCCAGAGCCTCCAAAAAGCGGTTCAGCACATTCCGAAGCTTCTCCACCGCACCGACTGCGGCGCCGGTAATGCTGTCCGTCACCTTGGAAAAGAATCCGGAAATACCGCTCTGTTCCGTTGCTGAGCCTTCATTCTGGCTGCTTTGAATGGTATCCGTAGCCTCCTTGGCCTCCTGAATAGTAGCCGCAATGGATGCCTGATAGGTATCCTCAATCAGGTCACTGACCCGGATCCCCACCGGGATTACCAGCATGATTGCTACGCTGAACAATGCCAGTTTCCACGCCAGCGCGCCCGCCGTCCGCCGCAGATGGGGGAACAGCGCCGCAGTGGCAAAGGCCGCGCAGGCCGCCGGGATCAGGACCTTGAATGCCGCACTGGCGGTGATGGTCAGCAAATATTTTTCCAGAAAAATGGCGCAGAGCACGATGAGAAAATAGCCGCTGAGATCCGCCAGCTTGTCCGCGATCGGCGTAGCCGTGTCGCCGGGCAGCAGCGTGATCGCCGCCGATGCCGCTGTGGAGGCCGCAGTCAGTTCCAAAACCGTCTCCTGCTTTTCCTCCAGTGCGGCGATAGACTTCTGGTAAAAGGCCGGGTCCGTGGTGAGTTTGGCCACGCCGAATATGGAAGCCAGCGCCAAAATCACTGCCGCCGCCACACAGATTATTCTTATTCCGATTGTTCTGGTCATAGTACATTCCCCTTTGCAAGATATAATCTCATCATACCCCGCTCCGCTCTGTTGTCAAGCACTGGCTTTCAAGCAAAAAATCGGGGAAACTTTCATAAAAGCCTCCCCGATTTTTTGAATTTATTTTTGAAGCCGATGCAGAATTTCCGCCAATTCCCGTCGGGTAACGGCTTTTTCCGGCTCCGCAAGCTGGGCCTCCGTCAGGATCCCAGATTTTCCTGCCCAGTTCAGGTCCGCGTTCCTCTCCTGTTTGGTCTCTTCCCAAAACAGGACCATCGTCGGCACCTTTCGGGAACTGGCCACCTTACCAGAGGGAAAAAATCCCTGGGTGGAACCGCCGCCGTCCAACATCAGCGCATCCGCCACGCCCAGGCCCAGCAGTTTGTTTTGAAGCTGCTCCCGGGTCAGGCTGGTCTTGTCGCACCACAGGCAGATCCGTCCATCCGGCATCCAGCCCACAGCTGTCCGGGCTGCGGAGCGGGCCACATCCGGCGTCAGGCTTCGCTCCAGCTTCGCCCCATTTTTCAAAAGAGGCACCCCGGAAAGAAAACTGCCACCCCGATCCGTCAGCATCTGGGGCTTCCCATCAGAACCGATGGAAATTCCCCAGTCCTGATAGGCGTCCCGACTGATGACCTTGCCGTCGATCACCGTCCAGCCAACCGGCTGAAAGCTGCCGTTAAACAAATAGCCGTTGATGATGTGGCTGCATCCGGTCTCCCGCTTCACCTGCGCCAGAGGTTTCCGTTTGCTGTTGTAATAGATCTGCGCTCTGGCGCAGGCAAATACATCAGTCATGGAGCCGGACGGCGCTCTTGGCGTAGCCGTCCTCGTCATAACTGACTGCAAACCTGCCGCCGGGGATCCACTGGATCTGCTCAGTCCCGGCAAATTCCATTCTGCGGCGCATATCCAAGGTACGCCGGGCCTCCTTGGATTCATCTTCTGCAGGGATAAAGCCCTCCTCCATCTCTGCATCGGTCCAACCGGCCACG
>DXUR01000672.1 GCA_019417795.1 Clostridiales bacterium
GTTTAAAAAGGAATATCCTGATTATGAGAATATGAGTGAATTTCTTAAGTTGCCTGTTGCTCAACAAAATAAAATTTCCCGCAAGGTTCAAAAAAAGGCATCAAAGATTTATTTAAAGTACAGAATCCGAAACTTTTTCAAATAAGATGTTTTCTTTGCCTACTGCACCGCAATTTTTAAGGGCTGACCGCCATGGTCAGCCCTTATTCGTTGCCTTCTCTCCTGCCTTGATTTCCGCAATCTCTGCCTTCATCTCCACGATCAGTGCCTTGAGCTTCTCCTCACACTCCTCGCGGGTGTGGGCGTAGACATTGCGAGCGTGCTTTTTGCCATCGGGCCACTTGGGGGAGTAGCGGCCTTCAAAGAGGTGGTCGTTGATTTCGCTGATGCAGCCGGTGCCGGACTTGCGCTTGCGGCCCACATAGGGTTTGAAGTCGGTCATACTCGGCTTTTCCGCCTGGGCTGGGGCAGTTTCCTGCCCCGGCTCTGAAGCGTCCTCCTGCGGCGCTGCTTTGCCGATGCCGCGGTCGATGTTGGCGGCGGCCGTGAGCCGCATGTCGTCGGTGATGTGGGTATAGATGTCCAGTGTGGTGGCCGCCGACACATGACCCAGCATGGCGGAGAGCGTTTTCACATCCATGCCGTTCTCCAACGCCAGCGTTGCGAATGTATGACGTAAATCATGGAACCTCACATGCTTGCACCCTGCGTGTTCCAGGATGAGCTGCAACCTGCGGCGCACCACGCCGGGGGTGATGGGACAATCCTCTTTTACTGGGGACGGGAACATCCAGCGGGAGTCCACCGTCTTTTTGTACTCCCGCAGCACCGCCACCACGGCGGGCGGCAGGACGATCTTGCGGACGGAGTTCTTCGTCTTGGGTGTGCTGATCTGGAGCTGCCCCCGCACATCGTAGACCTGCTTGTTCACATTCAGCACGCCGGTTTTGAAGTTCAGGTCGTCCCATTGCAGCGCCATCAGCTCACCCCGGCGCAGGCCGGTGGCTAAGTCCAGAAGGAAGACTTCGTAGTAGCCTTCGAACTTCGCCTGAATGAGGAACCTTTGAAGTTCCTCCCGCGTCAGCACCTGCATTTCCCGCGCCTTCTTGGGCGGCAGCTTGCAGCCGATGGCCGGGTTCATACGGATCAGCCCATCCTGCACCGCCTTCTCCAATGCGGAGCGGCAGGTGGCGTGACACATACGCACCATTCGGTCGGACAGCCCTTCGCCGAACTTGTCGGTGAACCGCTTCCGGCCGCTTTTCTTGAGCCGACCGTAGAACTGCTGCAGGTCGTTCTGTGTCAGCTTATTCAGCGGGATGTCCCCGATTTCCGGGATGATGTGCAGACGGATGCGGCTCTCGTAAGTCTCCTGCGTGGTGGGACGGATCTTCGGCTTGGAATGATTCTCGTACCAATATGTCAGCCAGTCCCCGAAGGGCATCTCTGGCCGAACTTTTTCGGTCTTCAGTCCGCCGCATTCCTCCTTGAGCTTTTGGAGCTTCTCGACGCACTCCTTCTTGGTTTTGGCGAGAACATTTTTCGTCTTGGGATAGCCGTTATCGTCATAGCCGATGACGATGCGCCCCTCCCACCGACCATCCTTGCGCTGTCTTACGGTTCCGTCGCCGGCTTTTCGTTTTCTTGCCACGGTTTCAACTCCTTTCCGAAGATGTCCTCCATGAAGCCGCCCACGATGCCCGAGGCTGTCTTCTGCATATCCGATGTAACATGGGTATAGGTGTCCAGCGTGAAGGACGCATTGGTGTGTCCCAGAATACCGGACAGTGTCTTGGCGTCCACGCCGCTGGTAAGGGCATGGGTGGCGAAGGTGTGGCGCAGATCGTGGAAGCGGATACTGGGCAGCCCCGTCCGCCGGAGCAGCGTCTTCATGTGGAGGTAGGCCGAGCCGGGGTTGACAGGATCCTCCGGCTTCACTGGGTCGGGGAATATCCATTGACTGATGGTATCCGCCTTGCGCCGCCGCAGGATGTCCGCCACCGTCTTCGGCAGGAGGATGGTACGCATTCCCTTTCCCGTTTTTGTCTCGCCGACGGTGTACTCGCCCTTCCGCTGGCTGTGGAGGGTACGGCACACCTTCAGCGTACCAGTGTCCTCGTCGAAGTCGTTCCATTGTAGACCGCAAATCTCACCGCGGCGCAGGCCGGTCATCAGCTCCGTCTGGAAGAAGTCCCTCCACACCTCATCCTGCTCCACCACTTCAAGGAAAGCATCCAGCTCCGCACGGGTGAGGATGCGCTTGGGCCTGTAGTTTGGCTTGGGCGCGGTCGCCCCCTCGGTCGGATTTCTGGGAATGACATGCGCCTGCACCGCGTCTTTCAGTGCGGCGTGAAGCGCGGAGTGGATGTGGCGGACCATGGAGTCAGAGAGTTGATGATTCATTTCGGGATGCTCATGAATGCGTCCCTCTATTTTCAGGCGGCGGTACATCCGCTGGATGTCCTGCTGAGAGATGAGGGAGATTTGCTTGTCGCCCAGCTGCGGCTTGATGTAGTATTCGATATAGCAGCGATAGCTTT
>DXUR01000673.1 GCA_019417795.1 Clostridiales bacterium
GCCCCAGGCCGCCGATCTGCCCCGCCTGCAATCTCGGCAGGTGACGCCGTTCAAAGACACGGTCCTCTCCGGCCTGCCGCCACTTGGTCACATCATATAAGAGGTCCGCATGTCCGTCGAAAATCATCATCTGGTGTCTCCCCTTTCTTCCTTATACAGTATATCTGCCTGTTCATCCCGGTGCAACTGTAAATTTCCTTGAATTTTTCCGAGTTTTTCTCCATTTTCCCCTTGACTTTCCGGCAAAAATCCTGTAAACTGATTCCTGTTGTAAAGCGTCACAGCTTTACAGGAAAGGAGTTCAACATGAAAAATCAGACTTATCGGATGACGATGCTCTTTGATTTCTACGGCGAACTCCTGACTGACCGTCAGAAGGAGTTCTTTGATCTCTATTACAATGAGGACCTCTCCCTGTCTGAGATTGCCGAAAACGAAGGCATTTCCCGTCAGGGCGTCCGGGATGTGATCGTCCGGGCGGAGGCCGCCATGCAGGAGATTGAAGACAAGACCGGCTTGATTCGCCGCTTTGAGCAGTTCCGGGGGCATCTGGATGCCATCCGCAGCGCCGCTGAGGATATCCGCACCCTGAACTACCGGCAGTATGAGGACAGCCGCCTGACGGAACTGGCTGACAAGATCACGGCGGAGGTCTCCGCGTTGAAGGAGTAACCCATGGCATTTGAGGGACTGAGTGAAAAACTGAATGCGGCCTTTAAGCGTCTGCGGGGCAAAGGCCGGCTGACGGAAAATGACGTCCGGGAAGCCATGCGGGAGGTCCGTCTGGCACTGCTGGAGGCCGACGTGAGCTACAAGGTGGTCAAGGAATTCGTGGCCACCGTAACGGAGCGGTCTGTGGGCACCGACGTGCTGGACAGCCTGACTCCCGCCCAGCAGGTGGTAAAGATCGTCAACGAGGAACTGACGAACCTCATGGGCGGCGGCACCGCAAAGCTGGCTTTCGCCAACAACGGCCCCACGATCGTCATGATGGTGGGCCTTCAGGGCGCCGGTAAGACCACCACCACCGCCAAGCTGGCGGGCTATATGAAGAAGTTCCACAGTAAGCGGCCCCTGCTGGCCGCCTGCGACGTGTACCGCCCCGCCGCTATTGAGCAGTTGAAGGTAGTGGGCGGACAGCTGGGACTTCCGGTTTTTGAAGAAGGCCAGGGCGATCCCGTAAAAATCGCCGAAAACGCCCTCCGCTATGCCAGAGATCACGGCAATGACCTGGTGTTCTTAGATACCGCCGGCCGGCTCCATGTGGACGAAGCCCTCATGGACGAGCTGAAGCGGATGAAGGCAACCGTCCATCCCAACGAGATCCTGCTGGTGGTGGACGCCATGACCGGTCAGGACGCCGTCAACGCCGCCTCCGCCTTTGACGAGGCGCTGGGCATCGACGGCGTGGTGCTCACCAAGCTGGACGGCGATGCCCGAGGCGGCGCGGCCCTCTCCATCAAGGCCGCCACCGGCAAGCCCATCAAGTTTGTGGGTACCGGCGAAAAGCTGGATATGATTGAGCCCTTCCATCCGGACCGCATGGCCAGCCGGATTCTGGGCATGGGCGATATGCTGTCCTTCATCGAAAAGGCACAGCAGACCTATGACGAAAAGCAGGCCAAAAAGCTGGAGGAAAAGCTGAAGAAAAACAGCTTTACCCTGTCGGACTATTTCGACCAGCTCCAGCAGATCCGGAATATGGGCGACCTCAGCCAGCTGGCGGGCATGATGCCCGGCAACCTGGGCAGCAAGCTTCAGGGTGCGCAGATCGACGAAAAGGCCATCGCCCATACAGAGGCCATCATCCTCTCCATGACCCCGGAGGAACGGGAAAATCCTCAGATCTTAGGCGCCAGCCGGAAGAAGCGGATCGCCGCCGGCTGCGGTCTGGATGTTGTGGATGTAAACCGGCTGCTGAAGCAATTTGAGGGAATGCAGCAGATCATCAAGCAGGTCACTGGCGGACGGAAACCCGGCTTCGGGTTCGGCGGTCTGGGACACGGCCGCGGCCTGCGCAAGCGCAAAAAGAAATAAACCGTATATTAGATGTCATAACCCGGACATTTATTATAAAAACATCAATCTATTTATTACATTTTGGAGGTACTATCAATGGTTAAGATCAGACTGCGCCGCATGGGCGCCAAGAAGGCTCCTTTCTATCGTGTTGTTGTCGCTGACTCCCGTTTCCCCCGCGATGGCCGTTTCATCGAGGAGATCGGCACTTACAATCCCTGCGTGGCTCCCGCCGATATCAAGATCGACGCTGACCGCGCCAAGGAGTGGATCAAGTCCGGCGCTCAGCCCACTGACACCGTGAGAGCTCTGCTGAAAAAAGTGGACGTCCTCTAATCCGGAGGGCGGAGCATGAAGGACTTGCTGCTCTACATCGCCAGAAACCTGGTGGACGATCCTGACAGCGTCTCCGTGACGGAGGTTCAGGGCGACCAGGAACTGACGTTGGAGCTGCGCGTCGCCCCTGATGATATGGGGAAGGTGATCGGCCGTCAGGGCCGCATCGCCAAGGAGATCCGGAC
>DXUR01000674.1 GCA_019417795.1 Clostridiales bacterium
GTACATGGCCCGGACCTGGGGCAGCGTCACGTGGCTCTCGTCCACGAAGAGCAGAAAATCGTCAGGAAAGAAGTCCAGCAGGGTCATGGGGGCGCTGCCTGCCGGACGGTCGGAAATGATCCGGGAATAGTTTTCAATACCGGAGCAGTAGCCCAGTTCCCGCATCATCTCGATGTCGTATTCCGTCCGCTGGCGGATGCGCTGGGCCTCCACCAGCATGTCATTGTCGTTGAAGTATTTGACCTGGTCCTCCAGCTCCGTCTGGATCTGGCCGATGGCCTTATCCATCTTGTCCTTGGTGGTGACATAGTGGCTGGCGGGGTAGATGGCCACATGGTTCAGCACCCGGTTCACGGTGCCCGTCAGGGGGTGGAAGTCGGAAATGCGGTCGATCTCATCCCCGAAGAACTCCACCCGGATGGCGTGGTCCTTATAGTAGGCGGGGTAGATCTCCACCGTGTCCCCCCGCACCCGGAACCGGTTCCGCTCAAAGGCCACATCGTTCCGCTCGTAACGGTTCTCCACCAGACGTCGCAGCAGCTCGTCCCGGTCCCACTCCGCCCCCTGGCGCAGAGAGATCACCATCTGGGCGAAGTCATCCGGCTCGCCCAGGCCGTAAATGCAGGACACGGAGGACACCACGATCACGTCCCGCCGCTCCAACAGGGCACAGGTAGCGGACAGCCGCAGGCGGTCGATCTCATCATTGGTAGATGCGTCCTTGGCAATATAGGTATCCGTGTGGGGGATATAGGCCTCCGGCTGGTAGTAATCGTAGTAGGAGACAAAATACTCCACGGCGTTGTTGGGGAAAAACTCCTTGAATTCCGCACAAAGCTGGGCTGCCAGTGTCTTATTGTGGGCCAGCACCAGCGTAGGCCGCTGGACCTTCTCAATGACCTTGGCCATGGTGTAGGTCTTGCCGGAGCCGGTGACGCCTAACAAGACCTGCTCCTTCAAGCCGTTTTCGATGCCCGCCGCCAGCGCGTCGATGGCCTCCGGCTGGTCGCCGGAGGGCTGATAAGGGGATACTACTTCAAATTTCGGCATAGCCGTCTCTCCATCACATTCAAATCTGCCCGCAGGTGTGGCTGTTCCAAAATGCCTCACGGGTCAGGCGCATGGGCGTTACCGTGCCCCGATAAAAGGAAAAGGGCGCGCCGGTGGTCTCCGCGCCGAATTTTTTCAGGATATGCACCGTGGTATCCCGGGCCTCCATGGTGACCTCCCGGATGTCCTGCGCAAAAATGTCCGTCAGGGCCGTTTCCAGCAGCGCGGTCCCAACATGACGCCCCCGCAGTTCCGGGGAGATGACGAAGCGGCCCATGTGCCATGCGTCGTCCTCCCAATACAGGGCCACGCCACCCAGAAGTGTCCCGTCCTCCTCCACGCACCACCACTGAGGGCGGTTTTCCGGCGGCAGCGGGGTCAGCGCCCGGGGGATCTCCTGTTCCGTTTCAAAAATCTGGCCCGCCAGAGCCACCAGCCGCTCCGTGTCGGCCTCCCGTCCACGCCGGATCTGCATGGTTCTCTCCCCCTTCGCAAAGACAGTCTGTGGCTCTCCCCGTTTCCCGGTTATTCTACCACAACTTTTCTAAAATTTCAAACACTTGTTCTATTCTGTTGTCTACAGGGAGCTGCCCGGTCACAGGTGCTCCCATGAGGTCAGGTAGCCGCTCTGGGCCATGGATACAAAATCGTCATCCGCCACGATGATGTGGTCCGCCAATGCAACGCCGATGGTCTGCAAGGCTTGCGCCGCGCGGGTGGTGGCGGCGCAGTCATCGTCCGAGGGCAGCGCAATGCCGCTGGGATGATTATGAGCCAGGATCACCGTGCTGGCGGAGGTGAGGATGGCATTCTCCACCACCTTCCGGATGTCCAGCGCGGCGGAGGACGCCCCGCCGTCGTTGAGCCGCTTGCAGGCTAACAGCTTTCCCTTTCGATCCAGGCACAATTCGTAAACGATCTCGTGGGTCTCCCCGGCGTACCGTTCCAGCAAGTAGGCGCCCGCAGTTTCCACATCTGTCATGGGACAGCTCTGAACAGCGTCTGCCAGGCGGGCCTTGCGGCCGATCTGCCCCGCCACCTTCAGCAGCACCGCAGCACTCTCGCCGATGCCCTCCACTTTTTTCAGATCCTCCGCCGGGGCTGACAGCACGGCGGTCAGGGAGCCGTAGCGATCCATGAGCCGGTGGGCGATGGGGTTGGTGTCCTGCCGGGGGATGGCGTAATACAGCAAAAGCTCCAACGCTTCGTGATCCGCGAAGCCCTCCAGCCCGCTTTTCAGAAAACGCTGCCGCATTTTTTCACGATGTCCCTGATGGATATTTTCCATACGAATCCCTCCCCCGGACCGTTTCTTTTGCCGAAAATCAGAACAAGTAAGTAACGTGGTATTATAGCATATCCAGCGAAAAAAAGGAAGAGCGGACAGCCGTCCGCTCTTCCTTTTTCCAGAGAAGTTCCTTCTGCGCAGACGCTTACAGGTTCTTCTCGTAGGACTCGATCATCTTCTTGACCATCTGGCCGCCCACG
>DXUR01000675.1 GCA_019417795.1 Clostridiales bacterium
TTGGCAATCTTGCCAACCCTTATCATCACACTCCCATTCCCCCCGCCGCACGGATCAGGGACCCCCCCCAGGACAATGCTGCAAGTCCCGCCAGTACGAAAAAAATACCATCCGCCGGCGTGGTGTGAGCCAGATACCATGGACGAAACACGGTAACTGCCAGTGCCCCATACAGGCAGCGGCACAGACAGCCGCAGCGCATGCATCAGACGGACGAGCCCGCCAAGCAGCGTCATTCCCAGCATCAAAAAAGCATACATCATGTTCCATGCTTCCTTCCGTAATTTGTTGCATGTTACCAGCAGCGGACAGACTTTGCAAGGGTCTGTCCGCTGATTTTTTGTGCGAATTTTCTATGATGAGGGGGTCTGTCAGACACCCCCAATTTCGGCGGCAGGGGGTCAATGAAACACCCTGCACCATCAATTTTTTGTAGAAATTTTTAATTTCTGGTTACTCACCACGCTGTTTTTTGGGAGGGATAGTGAGGGGGCTACGCAGAAGTCGAGAACCGCTTTGGGTAACATTGCCGAAAGCGGTTGGGCGATAACTACCCATGTTGGCCCTGTGCAGCCTTCTTTCACACCTGCTGGCATCCCTTGCCCGCCGGAGTGGGAGAACACCCGTGTGGGGCGGGAAACGCCACCGGTTCCCCTCGAGTAAAAAGAAAGAGGTGCAGCCTATCACAAGTGAATCACATAAGGATGAGTTGCTCTCAGGCAGCTACACGGAAGAACAGAACCGTATCACCACCGGTATTCCACAGAAAGAGAGAGATCCAGCGCCTGCGGGAAACCGTGAACGGGACGGACAGCTTCCTTGATAGAGCAAAGCGGTACACGGATATCACGGAGCTGCCGCCAGAGTTGCTGTGGCTGTTCATTGAGAGGATCGTGGTCCGCAAGAAAGAGGTAACGTGGTCTAAACACGCGCCCCAGACCGTGGAGATTTACTACAACGGCATTGGCTATGTCGGCAGTGGTCAGCAGGATGTGGAAGAAGCACTGGAAGCACCAGAACCCCAGGACGCAGAGAAACCCCGGCAGGCATCGTAAACACGATGACCTGCCGGGGTATCCTGGGGATCACTTGTTACCACTGTGAGGGGGGACATAACCGCACCGCCTCTTTTTATCGTTCCTGTTACTTTGTCAGCGTGGCAACCCACTGGCTGTACTTGGCCAGATTCTCGTCCCGCTCCGTCTCATCCTTGCCGATGGTGAGAATGTAGACCTTGATCTTAGGCTCCGTGCCGGAGGGCCGCACCAGAATGGTAGTGCCGTCCGCCAGCTCATACCGCAGCACATTGCTGCCGGAGAGTTCCATAGCAGTCTTTTCACCGGTGCGGCAGTCGATGACGCTGCCGTCGGTGTAGTCCTTGCGCCGCAGCACCTCTACCCCGGCGATATGGGTGGGGGGGTCGGCCCGCAGGGACTTCATCAGCGCCGCCATCTTCTCCAGCCCGTCCAGACCCGGCATCACCAGATTGTGGGTCTTTTCGCCGTAGAAGCCGTACTTCCGGTACATGGCCTCCAGCGCATCGAACAGGGTCATGCCCTGCACGGCATACCATGCCGCCATCTCCGTCAGGATCAGGGAGGCGGTAACGGCGTCCTTATCCCGGACATAGTCGCCCAGCATATAGCCATAGCTCTCTTCATAGCTCATGATCACATGGCCCAGCCCCTGAGACTCCAGCTGGTTCTTCTTCTCCGCCATGAACTTGAAGCCGGTGAAGGTATCGCAGCAGGTAACACCGTTGGCCTCGGCCACCTTCCGGGCCATCTCCGTGGTGACGATGGTCTTGAGGAAGTAGGGGTGTTCCGGCAGCTTGCCTGCCCGGCGCATGGCCCCGATGAGGTAATCCAGCATCAGAACGCCTGTCTGGTTGCCGGTGACGGGGATGAAGGAGCCGTCCCGGCTGCGAACCATGATGCCCACCCGGTCGCTGTCCGGGTCGGTGCCCAGAATAAAGTCGGCGCCCACCTTGTCCGCCAACTGAATGGCCAGATAGAAGCCCTCCGGATTCTCCGGATTGGGGGAGACCACCGTGGGGAAGCTGCCATCCAGCACCATCTGCTCCGGAACACAGTGCAGATGCTTCACGCCCAGACCCCGCAGCGCCTCCGGCACCAGCTTCCAGCCGCAGCCGTGGAAGGGGGTATAGACCATATGGAAGGTATCGGCCACCTTGGCCATGGACTCCCGGTCGTTGACCATGGCCATGACGTGGGACATGAACCGTTCGTCCGTCTCGGCGCCCATGATCTCGATGAGGCCCTGGGCCTTGGCATCGTCAAACTCCATCCGGCGGACGCCGGTGAAAATGTCGATCTGCTCCAGCTCACGGGCAATGGCGGCAGCGTGCTGGGGCGGCAGCTGCGCGCCGTCGGACCAGTAGACCTTATAGCCGTTATACTCCTTGGGATTGTGGCTGGCGGTGACATTGATGCCCGCCTGACAGTCGTATTCCCGCACGGCGAAACTCAGCTCCGGCGTGGGCCGCAGCGACTCGAAGATACGCACATGGATGCCGTT
>DXUR01000676.1 GCA_019417795.1 Clostridiales bacterium
TGAAGTTCTATAAGCAGCCTGTGAATGTCAGTATGCTGGCGCTGGTTGCCGGAATTGCAGTTCTGGTCATCATCGGAGGGTATGTTGTGATACAAAGTATCTTCCGAATTTCTATCAATGATAAAATCCAAAGCTATGGACAACTGCGGACCATCGGCACAACGCCAAAACAGATCCGCCGTATTGTCAAAAAAGAAGGCCGTTTCTTAGGATGGGCTGGCATTGGTATCGGTATTTTGCTGGGATGTGCAGCCGGGTTTGCACTGTTTCCCCGTGGGTTTAATCTGCTATTTTATGCAGCCGCGATTGTTTTGACTGCACTGCTTGGCTGGTTTATGGTATCCATTGCGATCCGCAGGCCGGTAAAGATTGCCGCAGGTATCTCTCCGATTGAAGCAGTCCGCTTTACCGGCAGTCAGAGCGGAAAGTCCCACACACATAAGAAGAATATGCGGTTAAATCCCCTCTCCATGGGAATTGCAAATTTCAGGCGTGACCGCAAAAAGACGATCAGTATCGTGGCTTCCCTGAGTCTGGGCGGGGTGATCCTTTTGGTGACAGCTTCTATTCTTTTGGTTCGTTCGCCGGAGCGGATCGCAAGACAGTATTTCCCGGATGGGGATTATAAAATCTATATCCATTCTGAAAAAACAGAATATGAGGTGATGTCGAAAGGAAATCCTTTGAATGAAGCGCTTCGGCAGGAGGTGCTGGCCGTGGATGGCGTAACAGATGTGATAGAAAATCGTCAGGCGGTTCATGTGCGGTTTGAAAATGAGGAAAGTTCTTCCGGCGGAATGTGTGATCTGTTGAGTGACCGAAACAGGGATCAAATGGAAGCGGCGCTTGTGTCCGGAACTTTACCTCAAGATTCCCATAGTATTGCACTTGATATGGATTATGCAGAAGATATGATCGGTGTAGATGTGGGGTCAGTTATCAAACTTACCATAGGGGATCAAGAGATTCCTGTCACTGTTTCCGGTCTGCTCATAAACGATGGGCTTAAAAATGGTCATGGTCCTCTGGCATTGGACAGCACCTGCATTGTTGCAACCAAAGAGCTATTTCAGGAAGCAATGCCTATGATCGATTGTTTTGATTATTCCTGGAGCATTGTCAGCGATCCCCAAAAGGCGGAGCAGATTGAAAACAGTCTGAGTGCGATCATTTCTTCCAATCCGGATCTTGACTTGGATACCATTGGGATACATAAGGATTATGAGGAAATGGAAAACAGGGTCGTTTTTGGAGGTTTTCAGGCGCTGTCCTGGCTGGTGTTCCTCTTTGGCGTGGTCAATCTCATCAACACCACCCTCTCCAATCAGATGTCCAGAAAGAGGGAAAACAGCGTCTTTCGCGCCATCGGTCTGACCAGAAAGCAGCTCTGTCAAATGACCATCTATGAGGGAATTTGCTATGCGTTTTCTGCTGCGCTGGCAACTCTGGCAGTCGGCCTCCCGATTGCAATGATAGCTGCTCGAAAATTCAGCGAAATGACTTTCCATGGAGCGATCATGCCATATTCCTTCCCCTTCCTGCAAATGGGGCTGTTCGTTCTGGTGCTGTTTGGCCTGGAGGTCATCCTGTCCTTCTGGACAATGCGCAGGCAGAAAAATCAATCGCTTGTGGAAGAAATGCGAGCGATGGAATAAGCATATAGGATCGGCGGGGCGGCGTGTGCTGCCCCGCTTTTTAAGTTTGCTGTTATATTTTGGATCATTATTGACTTCTATTACGGTTAGTGATATATTTATTACAGTAACCGTAATAAGGAGGCAGGTGTTATGCGAGACAATGCGAAAGGCGGTGCGCTCACAGAGGTGACATTCTTTATTTTGCTCTCCCTTTATACCCCGAAACATGGATATGCTGTTATGCAATTTATTGAAGACAATACAAAAGGGCGGCTCACGCTGGGGGCAGGTACTTTATATGGTGCGTTGAACTCGTTGCAGGAAAAAGGCTGGATTGCACCTTTTGGAGATAGTGCGGGACGGAAAAAAGAATATCTCATTACAACGCAAGGAAAAGAAATTGCAGAAAAGGAGCTGATAAGGCTCAATGAACTTGTAGGCGTGGCTAATGGAATTATTGGAGGTGCGGTATGAGCAAAAAGTATTATCGTTTCTTTGGCGGTTTGTTGACTGCCCAGGAACATTGGCTGAATAAAATGTCTGAAAAGGGCTATCGTCTGATTCGGGCGGAAAAAATGTTGTATGAATTTGAGGAGTGTAAACCGGATCAGGTAAAATACTGCGTGGAGTTTATCGGGCAAAAATCGAAGGCCAACGCATCCGATTATCATGAGTTTTTAGAGGGGATGGGTTACAAAGTATTTTATAAAAACATCAACCTGAACTACTCTGTTGGTAAAGTACGCCTACGGCCATGGGCTGAAAAAGGCGGACGCATAGCAACAAATGCCACCACCTTTAATCGGGAACTGTTGATCGTAGAAAAAGATAATGACGGTAAGCCGTTTGAACTTCATACTTCTTATGAGGACAAGGAAAACTATTACAGAAATC
>DXUR01000677.1 GCA_019417795.1 Clostridiales bacterium
AAAAAGGAGTGAAACTTATGGGACTTGACATTTACGCCGGGACGCTGACCCGGTACTATTCTCACAACTGGAAAACTGTTGTTCAGCAGTGGGCGGAGGAAAACGGATACACCTTTAACCGGATCACCCCGGATGGAGAACCCGCCGACAACGAGGAGGAGCTGTCCCCGGCTGAGATCCAGGCGGCAGTGGAGGACTGGCGGGATCAGATCTTAGCCGCCATTTCCCAGCCGAACCAACCGCCCTACACTCCATGGCCGGAGGACAACGAGCGGCCCTATTACACCGATAAGCCGGATTGGGATGCCTTTGGCGCTATGCTGCTGGTGGCCGCCTGTCATACATACGAGGAACCGGTGCCTCTCACCGTGGAGAAGGACTGGGACTTCGGGGAGCATCCCCTGATTGCCCGCCTTGCATCGGACGAGGAGCGGGTGTGGTCCCTGCTTCGGGGCGCGACTTGGTGGCTTCCCCTCACCGACAGCTTTCTATTCCAAGGCCCTCTGCCCACCGATGATCAGACGATGATCGCCACCTTGGGCGGACTGCGGAAGGAGCTGGAAAAGCTGAACCAGCTGGCGTGGCAGGCCGATGAGGACACCGTCCTTGGCTGGGCAGGCATCGAGGGATACCCGGTAGACGGAACCGTAGACGCAGATGGACAGTACAGCAAGGCAGACATCCCGGAACACACCCAGTATGACACCCAATCCTTGGCCAAGTTTGCCTTCTCCGTGTTCTGGCGGGCCATGCGGTTTGCCGAGGAGCAGCAGGTGCCTATCCTGCTTGACTATTAAAGAGAATTCGTCAGGGGGTGGAGACCGTGGAACAAAAACGGCCGGCAGATATAATTCAGGAACTTCTGGACTACCTGTGGAACGGCCTGGGCCTGGAGGAAAAGGGCTGGAAGCGTCTGAAAAAGGGCGACTTCAAAAAGAAAATGAAAAACGGGCTGACCTATCAGATCTGGTTTGACCGGAGCCGCTACAACTACATAGACTACGAAATCGGCCATGGGAATGTGGAGGTGGGCTTCAGCTGTATCATAAAGCAGGGAGATGACTACCTCTACTCTTTCAGAATTGAACCCACAACAGGCGGTTCATTCTTTCGGATGCTGACAGAGGACCTGCGGCTGAACACCGGGCTGCTGGACACCTTTCTGCCCCTGGTCAAAGCCAACTACCTCGACTTCATCGACCGCTTCGAGGCAGACCCCGTGGAGGCATTACAGCCGGTCTGCGCCCCCTTCACCGAGGCGGAGGACTACAGCTGGTTCATCTATGTGCGGGAGCAGATGGTGGAACGGTACGGAACGGCGGAGCAGATGGAGGAGTACCGCCGTCAGGCGGAATTGCGCGGAACGCCTGGACACAAGGCAAAAAACTGGATGGGTTCGATGTTGTTCCACCTCTCCCACGCCAATGATGTGGATCAAGCCTGGGCCTCAAGCCGCACCAGAGAGGAACTGGACCAGGTGGTGGAACCCTTTGTGCAGGCCAAGCGGCAGACAGGACAGTGGACACAGGAGGATGAGGCGGGCTATCAGCTCTACCGGCAGGAAACAGATCCGAAGAAGCGCACCTTTCGGGTATGGTATCTCATCGCCAACCCCCGCGGCCTGCCGAAAGAGTTTGTCCAGAAAGAGCTGGAGTTTCGGTGGAAACTGTTCCCAGAAAAGAAGGAGGAAACCAAATGAGCAATAAAACTTTCCAGCAAAACCTGAACGACAAAAAAGGCCCCCAACCCGGTGGCCCCTATCTCATTCAGATGCTGTTCAAAGAGCCGGTAGAAATGCCGGATAAAGAAAAAATGACTGCCATAATGGAGAAGCACATCGGATCAACAGAGTGCTTCTGTTATGATAAGAAAATGGCCGGCTTTGCCGCCCTGGATCATGTCGCGGAATTTCAGGACGGCAAGTGCCCGGTACAGCTGATGGTGATGAAATGCGACAAGTTCAAGGGCAAAGGCTTTGATGCCTTTCTGATGAGCCAGATGTGGGACTGCCAGGAGGACCGTGACCGGATCTTCCGGGAGTGCAAATATCAGGTGGTGGCCACCGATATGCTGACTGCGGCGCTTCCAGCGCTGGAGCGTGCCAACCTGGATGCCGACTTTCTGGAGGCTCTGGCAGAGCTGTACCCCACCTGTGAGGCGTTCTATTTCCAGAACTGCGGCAAGCTGTTTCTGGCAGAGGATGTGCGCTCCCATCAGATTGAGGGGCCGGATCGGTTCATCCGCTTTGGCGTCAATGTCCGTTTCTTCAACATCGAGGGCACGGAGGATATGCTCATCGACACGGTGGGCATGAGCACCCTGTTTTTGCCGGATCTCCAGTACCACTTCCACGGCATGGACCCCAACTGGGTGGTAAACCACGCCTATAATGCAGCGTCCTATATTCTGGAGCATGATAACCCCATTGAGGATGGGGAAACCATAGACGGCGTGGCGGATGGCCAGATGTGCCGGGAGATCCAGTGGAAGTGCCAATATGAAGATGCCTTGATCCAGCCGCCCAGAGG
>DXUR01000678.1 GCA_019417795.1 Clostridiales bacterium
ACAATGACGACATAGCCCGCCTTGCAGATCGGATTGTCCGCATTGAGGACGGCAAAATCGTGGAGTAAGGAGGTGGCAGGCTATGACATGGCCTTTTGAAAATGATACCAGCGGCATAGTAAAGCGCATATCAAACCGCAGTATATCGGCAAATCGAAAAAGAAATATCTTTATTGTTTTGACGATTGCACTTGCCAGCGCATTGCTATCTGCGATTGTCCTCTATGGCTTTGGGGTTATGCAGGAAACGCAGAACCGCAACCAAAAAACAGCGCAGATTATGTATCATGCGATTTCTGAACAACAGGGACAGGAACTATACAAGCAAGAAGAAATTGCGTGGGTTGGGGAATTTTTTAACGCATTTTCTGAACAGGTAAATCATTCAACCGTGAATTTTACTTATGCAAATGCAGATATGCTAAAATCCCAAAGTATGCCCTATTCGGGAGATTTACCAGCTTTGGAGAATGAAATTGTAGTACAGGAATCCTTTTTGGATAGTTTGGGCTATTCAAATGAATTGGGGCAGACAATTCAAATCCCCTTTTCTGACGGCACTACCCATGATTTCAAATTGACGGGAATCTTAGATGTGAAAACCGGCGATATTGGGCGCTATACAGCCATTATATCGAAAGAATTAGTAAGACAGCAGTATGGCGACGAGGGCATGATTGATTATTACATTGGGCTGAAAGGCGCTCAAAATATGAGCGAGGAAGAAGCCACCAACTATGCAAACACTCTGGCGCAGCAATTAAAAATTTCCGATGATAATGTGATTGTCCGTTCCACATATTTTAACTTAAAGGACGAAAATCACGGAAGCGATATGCTGTTCTATTTCTTGATTGGTTTTGTAACTTTCATTGGTTCCGGCATTGTGATCTATTCGATTTTTTATATTTCAGTAGCAAGCAGTATCCGTAACTATGGACAGCTTCGCACAATCGGAACTACAAAACGGCAGATCAAAAAGATGGTTTACCGCGAGGGGAAATTACTTGCTGCCATTGCTATCCCGATTGGTCTGGTTATTGGAAATGTGATTGGGTACTTTCTGGTTCCTGCCGGTTGGTACTGGCTGACTACTTTATGTGTGACGGCCGGGGTTGGCCTTTTTGCATTTATTATTGTGATGATTGCCATTCATACTCCTGTAAAAAGAGCTGCGGCAGTATCTCCGCTGGAAGCATTGCGATATTCCGATTATCAGGGGAAAATGAAAGAAAGTTCCGTGCTGCACCGTAAAATAACGCCTGCTTCACTTGCTAAAATGAATCTGTCCAGACAAAAGGCAAAGTCCACTTTAACAATACTTTCTCTTTCACTCGGCGGAGTATTGGTTGTATTGATTTCGACAATGTTAGTTTCCTATGATGGCGTTGCAGAGGCAAGAGGCAGGGCGTTCCCTGTCGGTGAATTTAACATTCAGCTCAACGCAAATCAATCGTGGGACACTGCTGGTATTTCTTTGTCTGGATTGCAGCAAAAGAATTTTCTAAATGCCGATTTTGTAAATGCAGTAGAATCTATTGATGGCGTTACAGGAATCAAGCACTGGTATTACACGGACGCAGAATATCGTGTAAATGGTAATTCTGGAAAATGGATTCAGGGCTTTTGCCGAGATGAACAGCAGAATTTGGAGAAAGAGCGAATTGCGGGAACGACTGATTATGATGAACTGGTGGCAGGAAATGGAATTGTCTTGCTTCAAGAGCGTGCCGATCTCTATGATATTGAGGCTGCGTTGGGTGATACCGTCGAAGTGGACTATAAAACCGAATCCGGCCAAATTTGCACAAAGACCTATACCGTCATGGGCATTGTAAACGAATATTCTTACTCCGGCTTCTCAAAATGCTTTGCGCTTCCGGAGCAGTTTATGAATGAAGCGACCGGGATAGATTGCACAGGTACGATTTCTGTAATTACCGATATGGAAAAATTTGATACAGTTGAAGCTGCATTAAATCAACTGATAGACGGAAATAGCGATTTGGTTATGGAAACCATAAAAGAAAGTATCACTTATTATAGCGGACTTCAACAACTTTCATTCGGGGTATTGTTGATCGTGGCTGTTATTGTTGTGTGCTTTTCTTTAATCAACCTTGTCAATACGACAATCACAAACTTCTTATCCCGTAGGCAGGAAATTGGAATGTTACAGGCGATTGGTTTGAGTAAAAAGCAGCTTATCAAAATGCTGTGCTATGAGGGGTTGATGTATTCAGTTTTTGCTACGCTGGTAACATTGGTTTTGGGGACTGGACTGGGCTTCCTATCCGTACAGGTAGTTGTGAAAACGATGAATCCATACTTTTACTATTCATTTCCGTGGCTGATCGTATTGATATATTTAGCAATTCTGCTGATTGTGCAATTCACCTTGATTTCTTACACAACTGGAAATCTGAAAAAACAATCTCTTGTTGAGCAAATCAGGACGATGGAATAGCCGTATGGGATCGGCGGGGCGGCGTGTGCTGCCCCGCTTTTTTCGCCATTTCTCA
>DXUR01000679.1 GCA_019417795.1 Clostridiales bacterium
CTTTGGGACCACCGATAAATGCAATTCTGTCATATCCATTGCGCCGCAAATGTGTAACTGCGATTTGTCCCGCCACTGAGTTATTGGTGTCGATCCAACAAAGTTGATTGGAAAAATCCGGCGCACCTACAACAATGTAGGGCAGTTCTGTATGTGCCAAACAAATGGCCACATCCTTTGATACAACCGATGCGTGCAGAATCACGCCGTCCACATAGGAACCTTGAAGCAGTTCATCAAAATGCCGCAAAAGCTCAACGGCCGTGCTGTGCTGTACAATGAGACCATAGCCTTTTTCAGAAAGCGCGTTCTCCACACCTGCCATGATTTCAAACAGATGCGGATTATCAAATCCCACTCCATGCTGCATTTCTGCCAGAAAAAGAATCGTTTTGGTCGCACCAGTGGCAAAACTTTGTGCGCGGCGATTCGGCTGATATCCCAATTCCTTGATGACCGCATTGACACGGTCACAGGTCTCCTGTGATATAGAATACGACTTATGTAGCACTTTGCTGACAGTCGCCTTGGACACGCCCGCAGCTTCGGCCACTTCTTGAATCGTCACGCTCACATTTCACACCCCCTGTACGAATATGGCAAATCCCATTGGTGCAAGGCAGTTGATCTCCGCCTCATAGCCCTGCTGCCACAAAATTTTCCCTTCTATTGTAGGAAGGTCAGCAGATATGATTTGATTGTTAAGAAACACCGTTATTTTTTCCTTTTCATCAGCGCGTTCATAACCATACAGTCCTTTTTTCTTTCCAGCCTCAACGGTATGGTAGCCGCCTCTGCAAAGGGCAGGATGTTCCGTTCTCAGGTGCATCGCCTTTTTATAAAAGTCTGCTAAGGCCGGTGGCTCCTGCGACCATGTCATTTCGTGGCGGTACTCTGCTTCCAGCAATCCATAAATGCCACGTTCATCGCCATAAAAGACAGACGGAATCCCTGTAAAGGTCATCTGGAAAAGCACAGCGAGTTGCATTCTTGCCGGGTCTTTTTCGCACAGTGAATAAAAGCGGCTCACATCGTGGCTGTCCAGTAGGTTAAGCTGAGCATACAGCACTGGAAGTTTATACCGCATCCTCATATTGCTCACACGGGCATCAAATTCCGCTGCATCGATGCTTTGCTCAGCAAAGAAACGGCGGCAATGCTTGCGGAAATCGTAATTCATGGTGGAATCGAAAATGTCGCCATTCAGCCAGTGCTGGGCGGTCTCCCAAACTTCTCCAATGAGGATGCACTCTGGCTTTTCCTCCTTCACCGCTTGCCGAAATGCGCGCCAGAACCCATCGTTGATCTCGCTAGCAACGTCCAAGCGCCAGCCATCAATGTCAAATTCTCGCACCCAATAGCGCCCTACCTCGCAGAAATAATTCTGCACCTCCGGGTTGCAGGTGTTGATTTTGGGCATCATACGCTCATAGCCGAAGCATTCATAGGTCGGATAAGTTTCAGGATTTTCCGGTCTCTCCACGGGAAATTGAAGATGGTAAAACCAGTTTTTATATTTCGAGGTTTTACCATTACGCACTACATCGTCAAAGGCGAAAAAATTCCACCCTACATGGTTGAATACACCATCAATAATAACACGCATTCCCCGTGCATGACAGTCGTTGACCAACTGCCGAAAATCCTCATCCGTGCCGAAGCAGGGATCGATGTGATGATAATCCAGCAAATCGTATTTATGGTACTCCCCTGCTGCAAAAATCGGATTCAGGTATATGCAGGAAGCCCCCAGTTCCTGAATATAATCCAGATTCTCAATCACACCGCGCAAAGTTCCACCAAGTTTTCCGTGCGTAATCTGGCCGTTCCACTCTTTTTCAGATGGCTTTCCTGAAATAAAGCGATGACTTGTGGCGAAACTGTCTGGGAAGATATTGTAAACCACTGCGTCTTGCGCCCATGCGGGCGGTGCTGCAATGTCTGCCGGATGATTAAACGGAAGTTGGTAGTATTCCGAGCGATCATCTACGCGGTGATCTGTAAAAAAGTCGCCATAATACAGCAATTTCTGTGTTCCATCATCGAGTTCAAAATAATAACAGATGCGCTTATAAGGACTTTCCAAGATAACTTGGAAGTAATCAAACCATTCGTCTTGCGCCTCAACTTGCATCTCTACGGACGAGAAAATAACCGGTGTCAGACGGCAGGCACGATCCGCATAAAACAGCGTGCAGTGCTTTAGATCATCACGCCCGGCACGCAGCCGAAACACAACATGGTTTGGATCGATCCCGTGTGCCTGCTGTGACATCGGGATATGTTGGATGGCTTCAAATTTCATTGTGTCATCTCCCATTTTGAGACAATCAGCCCTTGACACCACCGGCAGTCAAACCGGAAGTCATATGACGCTGTACTGCAAAGAACACAATCAGAATCGGCAAACTGACCACCAGGGAAGCAGCTGCAAAAATAGGCCAGCTTCCGCTCATTTCCGTTGCCTGCAAAGAGTACAATCCGGCTGCGAGTGTATAATTCTCGGCACCTGTCATAAAGGT
>DXUR01000068.1 GCA_019417795.1 Clostridiales bacterium
GCCGGAGTCTGTCATGACCATGTAGCACCGGTCCATGAGGTTGTGCATCTCGTCGGCAGGCAGCGGGTCGATGAGGTGCACCCGGGGCGCGCCCCGGAGATAGGTGTCCACCGCTTCCCGCACCACCGGGCTGAGGTGGACGGGATACACCAGCTCCACCTCCGGATTCTCCTCCGCGATCTGCCGCAGCGCCAGCATAATGTTCTTCATAGGCTCGCCGTAATTCTCCCGGCGGTGGCAGGTGACGAGGACGATCTTTTTCTCCCCGTAGGGCAGGGGGTTCAATTCGTCCGTGGAAAATTTGTAATTCTCCCGGACGGTGGTTTTCAGCGCGTCGATCACCGTATTGCCGGTGACGAACAGCCCCTCGGTGATATTCTCCCGCAGGAGGTTATTCTTGTTGTTCACCGTAGGGCAGAAATAAAGATCCGCAATGGAGGAAACCAGCTTGCGGTTCATTTCCTCCGGAAAGGGAGAATACTTGTCATAGGTTCTGAGACCGGCCTCCACATGGCCCACCTTCACCTGATGGTAGAAGGCGGACAGCGCCCCGGCAAAGGTGGTAGAGGTATCTCCGTGGACAAGGATCATATCCGGCTTCAGGGTGTCAATGGCCTCGTCCATACCGGCGAGGCACTTGCTGGTGATGGTGGACAAGGTCTGCCGGGGGGTCATGATGTCCAGATCCCAGTCGGGCTTTACCTCAAAAACCTCCAGCACGCTGTCCAGCATCTGCCGGTGCTGGGCGGTCACGCAGCAAAGGCTCTCGATCTCCGGCCGGGAGGCCAGTTCCTTCACCAACGGGCACATTTTAATGGCTTCCGGCCGGGTGCCGAAAACGCTCATGATCCGCAGCTTATTCATGGCTGCCGTCCTCCTTCTGCTTGTCTTTTTCCTCGTGATGGCCCAACTCTGTCAGTTCTTCCAGTTCCTCATGGAGCTCCTCCTTCACTTCCTTGGGGAACACCACCCGGGCGGCCACAACCGCCACAACGCACAGAGCGATCAGCAGCAGCATGGCCTTCGCCTCGCCGCCGGTGGTCAGCACCACGGCGGACAGACCCAGAATACCGGAAATGACGTACAGCGTTGCCACCGCCTGCTTCTGGTTCAGACCCATGTCGATGAGCCGGTGATGGATGTGGCCCCGGTCCGCGTGCATGGGGCTCTGGCCGTGGGCCATCCGGCGGATCATGGCGAAGGCTGTGTCGAAAATGGGCAGACCCAGGATCAAAAACGGCACGGCAAAGGAGATCACCGCGTAGAATTTGAAAAGGCCCTGAATGGACATGGTGGACAGAATGAAACCCAGAAATGTAGCGCCGGTGTCGCCCATAAACATCTTCGCGGGGTTCAGGTTATAGGGCAGGAAACCCACGCAGGCCCCCACCAGCGCCGCCATTACCACCGCCACCTGGGCGTCGGAGGTAATCAATGCAATCACCAGCACTGTGGCGGCGGAGATGGCCGACACGCCGTTGGCAAGGCCGTCCAGGCCGTCGATGAGGTTCACCGCGTTGGTGATACCCACGATCCACAGCACCGTTACCGGGACGGACAGCCAGTTCAGCACCCAATAGGCATTGGGAGAAAAGATGTTGGGGTTGGATAACGCCTGAATGGACACGCCGTTCAGAGCCGGGATCAGGGCCGCCGCGATCTGGATCACGAATTTCAGCTTGGCGGGCAGGGCCATGATGTCATCCACCACGCCCAGCACCACGATGATGACCGCGCCCAGCAGGATGCTCTGCATCTGGGGGTTCAGTCGGATATCCACGAACAGCAGGATGCTGGCCATAAAGCCGGCGAAGATCGCCAGACCGCCCAGCCGGGGGATGGGCTTGTGGTGCATCCGCCGCTCGTCCTTGGGCACGTCGATCGCGCCCACCTTGTAAGCAAAGCTCTTGACCACCGGTGTCATCAGAAAGCTGACCACCAGAGCCGTCAGCAATGCCAGCGCCACCGGCGCCATCAGCTGATTGTCAAATCTCATGTTTCCTCCGCCGTTACCGGGCCAGGAAGCCCACTTTTTTGTAGACCTTGGACAGGGTGCGGTTGGCTACATAGGCAGCCTTCTCCGCACCGGCGCGGTACACGCTCTCCAGATAGGCCTTGTCAGCCAGCAGGCGCTCCGTCTCCTCCCGGATGGGGCGCAGCAGCTCCACCACGGACTCGCCCACGGCGGTCTTGAAGCTGCCGTAGCCCTGACCGGCAAATTCCGCCTCGATAGCCGCGTAATCCCTGCCGGTGGCCACAGAGTAGATCTGCATCAGGTTGGAGACGCCGGGCTTGTTCTCCGGGTCAAAGCGGACGCAGGCGTCGGAATCGGTCATGGCCTTCTTGAACTTCCGCAGGATATCCTCCGGCTTTTCCAGCATATACACGCAGCCGTTCTGATCCTTGTCGGACTTGCTCATTTTGCTGGTGGGGGTGGTCAGGCTCATGATCCGGGCGCCCACCTTGGGGATGTAGGGGTCCGGCAGCTTGAAGGTATCGCCGTAAAGGCCGTTGAACCGGGTGGCAATGTCCCGGCAGATCTCAACGTGCTGCTTCTGGTCGCCGCCCACGGGCACCAGATCCGCCTGATACAGCAGAATATCCGCCGCCATCAGAGCCGGATAGGTAAACAGGCCCGCGTTGATGTTGTCCGCGTTCTTGGCGGACTTATCCTTGAACTGGGTCATGCGGCTCAGCTCGCCGAACATGGTATAGCAGTCCAGCACCCAGCCAAGCTGGGCGTGGGCCGGAACATGGGACTGGACGAACAGCACGTTTTTCTCCGGGTCCAGACCGCTGGCGATATAGGCCGCCAACTGGACCAGGGTGTGCCGCCGCAGCTCCGCCGGGACCTGCCGCACGGTGATGGTGTGCATGTCGGCCATCATATAGTAGCAGTCATACTCATCCGCCAGCGCCGCCCAGTTGCGGATGGCGCCCAGATAGGAACCCAGCGTCAAATCGCCGGAGGGCTGGATGCCGCTTAAAATTCTTTTTTTCTGAACTTCGTTCTCCATAATAGTACCTCGCTTTTCTGTATTTCAGCCGGAAACCGGCAGACGTATCTGTACAGGGCATATTTTAACTGATACAGTATACCACTCCCCCTTAAAAATTGCAATCCGAACTCTTGACTTTCCTGTCTGAAATAGGGATAATGTATTTTGTGTAATTACGTATATTTTGACATGGAGGTATCATTCATGGCTTTGGATAAGACATTTTTTGAAGATTTGGAAGCCCGCATCCCCAAGGGGAAGGTCCGTACCCGGTTCGCCCCCTCCCCCACCGGCTATATGCACGTGGGCAACCTGCGCACCGCGCTGTACACCTGGCTCATCGCCCGCCACGCCGACGGCACCTTCATTCTCCGGATCGAGGATACGGATCAGGGCCGTCTGGTGGAGGGTGCTACGGACGTGATCTACCGCACCATGAAGGAGTGCCATCTGGATCACGATGAAGGCCCGGACGTGGGCGGCCCCACCGGCCCCTATATCCAGTCCGAGCGCCGGGACCTGTATCTGCCCTACGCCCAGCTCCTGGTGGAAAAGGGCGCAGCCTACTACTGCTTCTGCGAGAAGGCGGAATCCGAGGAGGACTCCGGCGAGTTTGACCGGGCGGACGATCCCTGCCGGAATCTGAGCGAGGAAGAAGTGGCCGCTAATCTGGCTGCCGGTAAGCCCTACGTGATCCGTCAGCGGATCCCCCACGAGGGCACCACCACCTTCCATGACGTGTCCTTCGGTGACATCACTGTGGAGAACAAGACTCTGGACGATCAGGTGCTGCTGAAGCGGGACGGCCTGCCCACCTACAACTTCGCCAACGTGGTGGACGATCACCTCATGGGCATCACCCACGTGGTCCGGGGCAGCGAGTACCTGTCCTCCGCGCCCAAGTACAATCTGCTGTACGAGGCCTTCGGCTGGGAGGTCCCCACCTACGTCCACTGCTCTCCCGTCATGCGGGACCAGCACAACAAGATGTCCAAGCGCCACGGCGATCCCTCCTACGAGGATCTGAAGGCTCAGGGTTTCCTGACGGACGCCATTCTGAACTATGTGGCGCTGCTGGGCTGGGCGCCCAAGGGCGAATACGCCGAGCAGGAGATCTTCTCTCTGGACGAGCTGGTGAAGGTATTCGACATCGCCGGTATCTCCAAGTCCCCCGCTATTTTCGACATCGAGAAGCTGACCTATTTCAACGCCACCTATCTCCGGGCCATGGAGCCTGCCGCCTTTGCGGAGGTTGCGGAGCCTTACATCCGTCAGGCGGTGAAGAACCCCGCCATCGACGCCGCCGGCATCGCCGCGCTGCTGCAGGCCCGGTGCGAAAAGCTAACGGACATTCCCGAAAAGGTCGATTTCTTCGACGCATTGCCCGATTATGACGTTGAGTTCTTCACTAACAAGAAGTCCAAGACCAACGCCGAGGTCTCCAAGGCTATGCTGGAGGCCGCCATCCCCGCTCTGGAAGCCGTTTCCGACTGGACTGTGGACGCGATCCACGATACCCTCATTGATCTGGCTGCCAAGCTGGAGGTCAAGAACGCCACGCTGATGTGGCCTGTCCGCATTGCCGCAGCCGGCAAGCTGGTGACGCCCGGCGGCGCCGTGGAGATCTGCCACCTGCTGGGCAAGGATGAAACTCTGCGCCGTCTGCGTCTGGGTCTGGACAAGCTGAACTGACAACGAAAAAGGAGATCCCATGAACAATCTTGTGATTCCGCAGGGCTATACCGCTCCCCTGCCTAACTACGAACAGCAGCGGGCCATCGCATTCATCAAAGAATCCTTTCAGACCAACCTCTCCAACGCGCTGAACCTGCGCCGGGTGTCCGCCCCCCTGTTTGTCGCTTCCGATTCCGGTCTGAACGACAACCTGAACGGCACGGAGCGTCCCGTCCGGTTCGACATCCCCGGTGTCGGCAAGGACGCCGAGGTGGTCCACTCTCTGGCCAAGTGGAAGCGTCTGGCCCTGAAGCGCTACGGCTTCCACGAGGGCAAGGGCCTGTACACCGATATGAATGCCATCCGCCGGGATGAGGATGATCTGGACAACATCCACTCCGTCTATGTGGACCAGTGGGACTGGGAGAAGATCATCTCCCGGGAGGACCGGAACGAGGCGTATCTGAAGGCCACCGTCCGGGCCATCGTCGCCGCCGTGTGTGAGACCAGCGACGCGCTGAATGTGGCCTTCCCCAGCCTGCGGGTAAAGCTGGACCGGGAGGTGTACTTCGTCACCACCCAGGAGCTGGAGGACCGCTGGCCGGACAAGACCCCCAAGGAGCGGGAGCATGCCATCTGCGCCGAGCACCACACCGTGTTCCTCATGCAGATCGGCGGCAAGCTGAGATCCGGCGAAAAGCATGACGGCCGTGCCCCCGACTATGACGACTGGGCCCTCAACGGCGACATTCTCATGTGGAACCCCATTCTGGAGCGGTCCTTTGAGATCTCCTCCATGGGCATCCGGGTGGATGAGGAATCCATGGCCCGCCAGCTGAAGCTGGCCGGGTGCGAGGAGCGGGCGGAGCTGCCCTTCCACAAGATGCTGCTGAACGGCGAGCTGCCCCAGACCATCGGCGGCGGCATCGGCCAGAGCCGTCTCTGCATGCTGATGATCGGCAACTGCCACATTGGCGAGGTCCAGGCCAGCATCTGGGACGCCGAGACCATGAAAAAATGCGAGGAAGCCGGGATCATCCTGCTGTAAATACGCAAAAGCAGTCCCGCGGCATTTTTGCCGCGGGACTGCTTGATGCCCTGATTCCAAAATGAACCCCCCGTCTCCGCGAGAAGCGGAGACGGGGGTTTTCACTTATTCTTCGGCTGCGATGTCGGCAGCGATCAGGTCGGCCAGATCCTCCAGCTTCCGGTACTGCTCCTCCTTCACGGCGGAGCGGATGGTGATGGGCGGTGCGATCTGCTCCATGCCCTTCATCTCCTCCAGATGCTTGGCCATGAGCCGGGCGGCGGCAGGGCCCCAGCTGCCGTTTTCAATGAGGGCCACGGTGCGGTTCTGGAGTGCGTGGGCCTTCAGTTCCAGCAGCAGCGTCTCCATGGGGGTGTAGATGCCGCCGTTGTAGGTGGCGCTGGCAAACACCAGATGGCTGCACTGGAACGCGGCGCTGACCTGCTCGGATACGTCGGTGTGGGACACGTCGAAGATCCGCACGTGCCGCACGCCCTTTTCCGCCAGACGGGAGGCCAGGATCTCGCAGGCGTTTTCCGTGTGGCCGTAGATGGAGCCGCAGAAAATAGCGGCTGTCCACGCCTCCGGCGTGTAGGTGCTCCAGCGCTTGTACTTCTCAAGGAACCAGCCGATGTTCTCCCGCCAGACGGGGCCGTGGAGGGGGCAGAGGTACTGAATATCCAGTCCCGCTGCCTTTTTCAGCACGTTCTGCACCGGCGTGCCGTATTTGCCCACGATGTTGGTGTAATACCGACGGGCATCGTCCAGCCACTCCTGCTCGAAATTCACCTCGTCGGCGAAGATGTTGCCGTCCATAGCGCCGAAGGTGCCGAAGGCGTCGGCGCTGAACAGGGCCTTCTCCGTGGTATCATAGGTCATCATGACCTCCGGCCAGTGGACCAGCGGGGCCATGACAAAGGTCAGCTCGTGGCGGCCCAGGGACAGGGTATCCCCCTCCTTCACCGCCTGGAAGCGGCCCTCCACCTCCATGGGGAAGAACTGCTTGATCATGGGCAAGGTCTTGGCGTTGCCGATGACGGTGGCCTCCGGGTAGCGGCTCAGGACCGTTCCCAGCGTGGCGGCGTGATCCGGCTCCATGTGGTTGACGATCACATAATTCAGAGGCTTGCCCTGCAGGGCGTGTTCCAGATTCTCAAAGAACCGCTCCGCGATGGCCTGATCCACCGTATCCAGCAGGGCCGTCTTTTCATCCTGGATCAGATAGGCGTTGTAGGAGACGCCCCGGGGGATGGGATATACATTTTCAAACAGGGCCAGCCGGCGGTCCGAGCCGCCCAGCCAGATCAGATCAGATGTGATTTTCTTCGTGCAATACATAGCTGAAATTCTCCTTTTGATTCATATTTCCGTTGGGTAAATGACTTGTCGAACAAAAAGACACACGGACTGGAAACCGTGTGCCCTTCGGAAAGGGCCGTCAGTCGCCCCAGATGACATTGGTAATGGTACCGTCAGAAAATTCGATATACTCGCTCTTGAGGATATAATCGGTCTTGCCGATGCGGACCTCCTGATCGCCCACCTTGGTGGTCATGACCTCGGCGGTAGGGGTGGTGGTGGTCACGGTGAAGATCAACGTCACATGGTCCGGGTCCGTGACCCAGTTTCCATTGGCATCCAGCACCTGATAGGTCTCCTTCTCCACGGCCTCGATCTGGCCGCCCACCAGCGCACCGGAGGCCATCAGCGGAGACGGCAGATGGGCCTGACAGTTTTCATACAGTTCCGGGGCCACGCCCTCCACCTTCACCTGATAGGTGACTTTTGTCTGGGGCCGGTCATAGCTGATGCTGTCCCCGTTTTTTCCGATGAATTTCCAGGCCGCCAGTGCCAGCACCGCCACGATCAGCACAATGGCGATGAGGTCGATGATATTCAGCTTTCCGATGCGTTTTGCTTTCTGTTCCATGATTTCCTCCGTAACGGGCTTGGCCCGATTTTTCCTTGGTAGACATTTCGCGTTCTCTATTGTATAATATTTTCCGCTATTTCACAAGGATTTTTTTGGAGGCGCTTTTATGAAGGTCATCCATCTCATCAGCGGCGGCGATTCCGGCGGGGCCAAGACCCATGTGCTGAGTCTGCTGCAAAATCTGAACAAAACCATCACCGCCCAGCTGGTCTGCTTCCGGGACGGCCCCTTTGCCGAGGAGGCCCGGGCCATGGGCATCCCCACCATGATCTGCGGCGGAAACAACATCCCCCACCTGCGGCGGGAGCTGGCGGACTATATCCGGGAGGGAGGGTATCAGCTGATCCACTGCCACGGCAGCCGGGCCAATATGATCGGGGCGCTGCTGCGAAAGCCCACGGGCCTGCCGGTGGTGTCCACCGTCCACAGCGACTACAAGCTGGACTACATGGGCCGCCCCTTCGCCCGTCTCACCTTCGGGGCCATCAATGCCTGGGCGCTCCGGCATCTGGACTACCGCATCGGTGTGTCCGACGCCATGGTGGACCTGCTCATCGATCGGGGCTTCCCCCCCGACCGGTTCTACGCCATCTACAACGGCATCGACTTCACCCCTGCGCCGTCTCAGGGGGACCGGCTGGCCTATCTCCGGGGTCTGGGGGCCGACGTGGAGGAAAACAGCGTGGTGGTGGGCATCGCCGCCCGGCTGAACCCCGTCAAGGATATGTCCACCCTGATCCGGGGCTTTGCGGAGGGACACAAGTCCTGCCCCCGGCTGCGGCTGGTCATCGCCGGGGACGGCGAGGAGCGGCAGAAGCTGGGGGATCTGGCAAAGGAACTGGGGGTGGAAAAGGAAGTCACCTTCGCCGGGTGGATCAGCGGCGGCATGGACCGCTTCTACTCTGCCCTGGACATCAACGCCCTGACCTCCCTCTCCGAAACCTTCCCATACGCCCTGACGGAGGGCGCCCGGTTCCATCTGGCCACGGTGGCCACCGCCGTGGGCGGCATCCCCTATCTCATCGATCAGGATGTAAACGGATACCTCTTTACCCCCGGCGACTGGCAGACGTTAGGTCGATATCTGGCTGCGCTGGGCAACGGGGACGCTCTGCGTCGGGAGATGGGCGAGAAGCTCTATGAAAAAGCCTCCGCCAAGTTCTCCATCCAAAGCACCGTGGATACCCAGCTCCATATTTATGAGGAGATCATCCGCCGCCACAACCGCCCCAAACGGGACCGGGACGGTGTGGTGATCTGCGGTGCTTACGGCCGGGGCAACGCCGGCGACGACGCCATTTTGGAGGCCATTTTGCAGGAGATGCGCTCCATTGATCCGGACATGCCTATTACCGTTCTCACCAAGGACCCCAAGGCCACCCGCCTGACCTACCGGGTGCGGACGGCGGGTCGGATGGACGTGGGCACCTGGAAAAAGGCCATGCGCCATGCGGGGCTGTATATCAACGGCGGCGGCAGCCTCATTCAGGACGTCACCTCCCGTCGGTCCCTGTGGTTCTATCTCCATAACATTCAGGCTGCCCACAAGGCGGGCTGCAAGGTACAGATGTACGGCTGCGGCATCGGTCCTGTTCTCCGGGAACAGCACCGGAAGCTGGCGGCCAGGGTCCTGAATGCCAGCGTGGACGTCATCACCCTCCGGGAGCCGGACTCCCTGAAGGAATTGCAGTCCATGGGCGTGACGAAACCGGAGATCCTCCTGACGGCGGACCCGGCCCTGACCCTCCCCGCCGCCAGCGAGGACGAGATCGACAGCGTTCTGCTGCGGGCGGGCATCCCGACCCACGGGAAGTACCTGTGCTTCGCTCTGCGGAATTGGAAGGGCTTTGAGGACAAGGCCCCCCTGTTCGCGCAGGCGGCGAAATACGCCTATGAGACCTACGGTCTGACGCCGGTGTTCGCCGCCGTGGAAAAGCATCTGGACCCGGTTGCTGGTCGGCTGGCCGCGGCAGGGCTGGACATCCCCCACTATTTTCTGGATGATGCTGGCAGCGCCGGGACCATCATCGGTGCGCTTTCCCGGATGCAGGCCGTGGTGTCCATGCGGCTCCACGCGCTGATCTTCGCCGCCGGACAGGGCATCCCTCTGGCGGGCGTGGTGTATGACCCCAAGGTCTCCGCTTTCCTGCGGTATATCGGTCAGGAGAACTTCCTGGATCTGGACGCTCTGACGGCGGATGCCCTCAAGGCCATGATCGACTGCATGGTCAGCTCCCCTATCTCCCCGGAGGAACAGGCTGCTGCCGTGCAGAAGCTGCGGCAGATCGAACAGGTCAATGTGGACACGGCCCGCCGCCTACTTGGGAAATAAACTTTGCCTGTAAAGCAGTTTTATATCACACACTATGCAACACAAGGATGGCCAGACCTTACGAGGTCTGGCCATCCTTCTGCTTTCCATACAAGGTCTGCTGGACGGTGATGGTGGTCAATGTGCCGGTAAGCTGCACCAGCACCGCTGTCAGCAGCGCCAGCTCATCCTCGCTCAGATTCTGGGCGATGGCAACGGCAAGGGTGTTCACCGCTGTGGTAAAGGCCAGCGGATCAAAGTCCTCCTTTGTCATTCCACCACCCCCTTCCTCTATCCTATGAGGAACGGGGCCGTTTCAGTCCGCATTTGCGGGCGGGCCGTTGTTCTTCCATCATGCAAAAAACCTCCCACGGTGTCCCTTCATTTATAGGGAAACCGTGGGAGGTACTTGTTTTATTCGGTTTTCTCGCCGGCGTGGTAGGCGTTGGTATGGACGTTGATGAACTGGGCCTTCAGCTTGGAATAGAGGATGGTCTGGCTGGAATACAGCCCCTGATACCCGGAGAGCATATAGCTCAGGCAGCAGGCCAAGGCAAAATACAGCATTCCCTCCGCGCCGAACAGTTCCACCGCCAGCAGCGTGGATGCCACCGGGCAGTTGG
>DXUR01000680.1 GCA_019417795.1 Clostridiales bacterium
GCTCAATAACCACCCGCATTTCCAAGGTTGAGTAAGTGTGAGAAAATGATATGCAGTCAACAAAAACTGCGTGTAAGTTTTCGAATGCGAAGGGAGTGCGTGTAAGAAATGGAAGATGTGTTAGCGATCCGGGATGAGTATCGTCTGCAGGAGTGGAGCCAGATCATCCAGGCGGGGCAAAACAGTGGGCTGAGTAAGCGAGAGCTCTGTAGACAAAATGGGATATCTGAACGGCAATATTACTACTGGCTGAAAAAATTGCGGGAAACGGTTGCGGAAACAGCATCATCGCGCCTGGTGCATCTTGAAGCGCCTGTCCCCCAAAGCGAGGGTATACTTCGGATCCAGATTGGACAGGCAGATTTGAGACTGCCGGTAAACACGGACGCGGAAGCGGTGGCAGCCATTCTCCGGGCCTTACAGCAGCTATGTTAGATTTAAGTCGAGTACGGAACTATTATGTTGCGTGTGGATATACGGATCTGCGCCGCGGAATAGAGGGCTTAGCTGCAATTGTGACCCAACAATTTGGCCAGGAGATGAGTGAAGAAAGTCTATTCTTGTTTTGCGGAAGACGCACAGACCGCATCAAGGCGTTATACTTTTCCGGCGATGGATATATCCTGTTGTATAAGCGACTGAACAACGGCTCATTTCAATGGCCCAGAAGTGAAGCGCAGCTGCGGTTATTGGATCCACAGACTTTTCGATGGCTGATGGAGGGGTTGAAAATAGACCAACCAAAAGCCATTCGGAAGGCTCCGAAAAAGGACATGTTTTAAGCACAAAACCATTGAAAATACTGTACTTTTTGGCGTCTTTGTGTTATAATAAAAAGTACAAAGGCAGGTGAGATCAGTGGGCAAAAATACGGTTGTCATTGATAAAAATGAGTTGGAAGAACTGAAGAAAGTTGCCCATGATCTGGCTGAAGAAAACGCACAGTTGCGTCAGAAACTGGACCATATGAATGAACTGCTTTTGAATGCGCAAAGGGCTCGTTTCGGCCAATCCAGCGAAAGAACCAAGTACGTCATGCAGGGCGGGACTCAGCTGGGGCTGTTTAATGAAGCAGAAGCAGAACAGGATCATAAGGCTGTTGAACCGACAGAGAACACCATTGTTATTCCTAAACACACCCGCAAGGCAAAGCGCACCGTAGATGAACTGACTGCAAATCTTCCGGTGAAAGAGGTTTTAATAACGCTTTCCGACGATGAACTTATCTGCGACAAGTGCGGCGGCAAGTATGAGATGATTGGAAAGAAGTTGGTTTCCCGGCGACTGGAAGTCATCCCCCGTCAATGCTATGTGGTGGAATATTACAGCTGCAGCTATGCGTGCAAGAACTGTGAGGCGAAGACCGGCTATGCCAATATCGTTACAACAGTGACGCCTCCCATGCTGATGAAGCATTCTCTGGCATCCGCGTCTACAGTGGCAAATGTGATGACGCAAAAGTATGTGGACGGACTGCCTTTGGCCCGACAAGAAAAGATTTGGGAACGGGAGGGGATCTGCCTTTCCCGTGCCACGATGTCCAACTGGGTGATCCAGTGCGCGCAGACCTGGCTGAAACCACTGTACCGGCGCATGAAAAAGACTCTTTTGGAGTGTTCCGTAATTCATGCAGACGAGACTGTGGTGCAGGTGCTGAAGGAGGAGGGAAAGGCCGCCACGAGCGAGTCTCGTATGTGGGTGTATGCCAGCAATGACCGCAGCGGTAAACCGATTCGATACTTCGAATACCAACCGGATCGCAGTGGCAAGCACGCGGCAGCGTTTCTGAAAGGTTTCTCCGGCTGTCTGGTAACAGACGGCTATGCCGGATACAACCTGGTGGACGGTGTGATCCGCTGCGGATGTTGGAGTCATATGCGGCGCTATTGGCGTGAGGCGATGCCAAAGGGGGCAACGAAAGAGACTTCCAAGGCGGCTTGGGGCTATGACTATTGTAATAAGCTCTTTGCTCTGGAGAAGAAATTTTTCAAAATGAGTGATGTGATACGCAAAACAGCGCGTCAGGTAGAGGCAGAACCTTTGCTTGAGGCTTATTGGTGGTGGCTTGAAACTCTGGATCCGGTGCCGGGCAGCAAATTGGCTGATGCCGTGACTTATGCTAAGAACCAGAAGAAATTCCTGAATGCGTTTTTGGAACATGGCGAGGTAGATATCTCAAATAATTTCGCGGAAAACGCGATCCGCCCGTTTGTCCAAGGCCGTAAAGCATGGCTGTTCTGCGATACCCCCAAGGGCGCGGATTCCAGCGCGATCGTGTACTCCATTGTTGAGACGGCCAAAGCAAACGGCTTGGATCCATACACATACCTGAAACTCCTGTTGACCGAGCTGCCTTATCTGGGCAAAAATCCGGCTTCCGACAAGCTGGATCTGTTCATGCCGTGGACTGCCGCGATCCGCAAGAACTGTATCCTTCCCACAAAAAAGATCTCACCCGAGGACCTCTGACGCGAGGCCCTCGGGCATCTTCTTTTTACCGGGTGATTATTGAGCGCTTAC
>DXUR01000681.1 GCA_019417795.1 Clostridiales bacterium
ATCGCCGCCGCAGGGATACCAACGCCTATTATGCGGCCATGTACCTGCTGACCTCCAACGACGATATTTACCGCCGCACGGCAAACTGCTTCTGCAAGGACGGGATCGAGTTCGGCTAAGCCTGCGCTTGAAAATCCATCAAGCGCAAGCTAAAATTTTTGTCGTGTGCTTGACATACGGGTGCCGGAGATCGCGATACCTGATCTGTCTCATACCCTTTGCCTTGAGCAGTTTCGGAAAACTCTCTGTGACGTAGTGGGGCTTGATCAGATCGCCAATCTCATTGACACATACATACTCAAGATATTCCTTGATGTAGCTGCGTCCGCACAAGCGGCGGTTTTCCTGCTGTTCTTCTTTCAGCGTAAGAAGTCTTTCCCGCATGAACGGAACAAGAGGCAGTGTCCTCATACTCGATTTGGTCTTTGTGGTGTCCGACGCAACCAGAACGCGCTTGCCGTCAAGATCACAGGAAGTAACCGTGTGACGGATGGTGATGGTGTTCTGGTCAAAGTCGATGGCATCCCATTTCAGACCGATTGCTTCACTCCGGCGCAGACCGTAGAACGCGCCGAACAGAATTGGCAGTTCAAGTTTGCTTCCTTTTGCAGCCTCGAAAAGAGCGTTGACCTCATCGGCATCATAGAAGCTGCCGACGTAGCGGTCTTTTTTCGGACGCTCAACCTTATCCGCCGGGTTTACATCAATCAGGTCAATCTTCACGGCATATTTGAGAGCCTTGTGAATGTTGGCGTGATAATGAATGACCGAGGACGGGCTGACACGCTCAAGCTCACTCAGGTAAAACTCCTGAATGTCTTTTGCGGTCAGGTTCTTGAGCGTTACTTCCTTTTCGCGGAAGTACGGTGCTACAATCTTTTTAACCGTAGTCGAGTATGAAGCGAATGTCGGGACTGCAACCGAGCTTTTGATGATGTCGAGCCACTTTTCCATATAGTCCGCGAACAGAATGTCTCCGTTCATGACCTTCGGCTCTTCGGGATTGAAATTGCGTCGTGCGTCCATCAGGATTGCTTCGGCGCGTTTTTTGTTTCCCTTCACAGTAAGCCCGGTGGAAATCCACTTGGTCTTTCTTTTTCCGAGAGAATCAGTGTAATTCAACACGGCGTAGTAATATCCGCTTTTTTCGCGGAGATGTCCTGCTACCATAATTATCCTCCTTCTTTGTAGCAGAGACACCTACCTGATACCGTGCTTCTATTATACCAGAACCGGGTTCGAATTGGAGGACCTCTGCCGAACATTTTTTGTAAACAAATTGAGTCCAAGCATTACGCCGTGACTGCTTCTCCGCAACCGATGCAGAGAAACGTGAAAAGATGAGCCTTCGGAATACGATAGGCTCTGCCGACTTTGAGACAACAGATTTTGCCTTCCCGCAGGATGCGGTAGCCGGTCTTTGTGCTGATGCTGAGTATTTCGCACATCTGCTCAATGCTCATCACATCGGGATAGTCTTTCAGCATGAGCTTGTAGGCATCGCGCTGAGAAATGGTTGATGCGGTATTCACCCGTCTCACCTCCACAAGATTTGTTTTTGCCTTATCAGCAAAAGGATAGGCAGCAGTCCTTTGTGAGTAGACTGCTGCCCATAGTTTTTGATGATAAAGCCCTTTCGGGCGTTTTCATATTGTTTATCCTTCCGGCATATTTGCAGCTCGCGCCCCTGCCGAATAGGGAATGCTGCGGACTACCAATGGTCAATCGGTATCATGGGACTCTCACCCCTCCGAGGATCGCTCCGAGCCGCCCCTTCAAAGAAAAGACGGAAGTATCATTATACCCGGCATCTGCATCGTCGCAAGCAGCCGCACCACACGACTGTTATAGCTCTCCGGAGGTCGCTCACTCCCTTTCGGGAGGTCTTGGCGTCGGAAGCTGTGTTGCTTCGCAGAAGCGGAAAGATCCGCAGCACTGAACTATTCAGTTTTCAAGGAACAAGCGAGGCGGTCTAATCGACCCCTTCATATAACCAACGGACACTTTTTTGCCGTTTGTCCGGGAAAACTCAAAAAATTTCTTGAAGTTTTTTTCTGATGGAGTTTGCCATGTCCCATGCAGTCGATTTTCTCATTCCATTTCGCTCTGCGAATTGGCGTATAGGCATTTCTCCGAGAAGGCAGCTCGAAAAGATTTCCTGTTCAAGCGGTGAAAGCATCTCCATAGCGGACTCCACAAAAAGTCTCGCTTCGACGTTCGCAAAATCAGATGTCGGATCGACCAGCCAGTCGGATTTCTCCAGTTCGTTTTCGCTTACAGCACTTAGCGAAAATGTCCGGGTCTGATGCGCAATCCCGTCTTTGACGGTTCCTTCGTTCGATCTCAATGCGCGTCTGATTCTCTTTTCCTCAGCTCGGAGGGCTTTCATGACTTCACGGTCAACCTCCGTCACTTCGCCGGTGATTTTCACGCGCACCATGCACTTTCCGTCCTCCGCAGTCCAGAGGTCGTAGTCGAACTCGATAGGGGTCTTAGGTGTTTTCATTGTTCAT
>DXUR01000682.1 GCA_019417795.1 Clostridiales bacterium
CTAAATTATCATTTAGCTTAAAAGGAGGGGTATTAGGTGCAATACTTCAAAGGTGTTCCTATTGAAAAAATTGGATATTGTAAATGTCGTCAACAGAGTGCTATTTTCACCGAAAACGAAGAATTTGGATACTGGGATGTTTGCTGTGACTGCAAAAAGCCACTTGAAGACGGGTTCCACTATTACAATCATTATGACGGAGAAGATCACGACGATTTAGACCTATATAACTGACTGTATATTGCTCTCATCAGTGGCGAGAGATTTAACAAAGGAACAGCCACTGTATATCGTTCTCTTTCTAATAAAGGAGAATGAAAATGAAGCAAAAATTGATTCAAACTGTTGTTACAGATATGCTTTCATACCTGAACAACGCACAAGTCGAAAAGTTGAAAGAGGTTTTACTGCACACTCTATGGGATTATGACATTAGTCCTTCCGATGGCAAGACCAAGGAGCAGGATCAAGACCTTTTAGCACTTTTTCTTGCCGCAAAGCGTATTGAGGGTTGTTCCGAAAAGTCGCTGAGATACTATCAGGCCACCACGCAAGCAATGCTTGACGGCATCGGGAAACCAATCAAGGAGATTGTGACAGAGGATATTCGTCAGTACCTGACGAATTACCAAAGGGAACGCCATTCCAGCCGAGTGACCATAGATAACATTCGGCGTATTCTTTCATCGTTCTTCTCTTGGCTGGAAGATGAGGATTATATTCTTAAAAGCCCCGTTCGCCGGATACATAAGGTCAAAACAGCGTCAAATATCAAGGAAACCTACTCTGACGAAACCCTTGAGCTGATGCGGGATAGCTGCTCTGAAATGCGGGATTTGGCGATGATCGACCTGCTTGCTTCAACCGGAATGCGTGTTGGAGAAATGGTGCTTCTAAACCGGGATGATGTGGATTTTGCAGAGCGGGAGTGCGTGGTGTTCGGCAAAGGCGACAAAGAGCGAATGGTCTACTTTGACGCCCGGACGAAGCTGCACCTGCAAGCCTATTTGGAAAGCCGCAGCGATGATAATCCGGCACTGATCGTTTCTCTGAAAGCACCTTTCAACCGCCTATCCATAGGCGGCGTCGAAACAAGATTGCGGGAATTAGGCAAACAGTTGGGCGTACACAAAGTGCATCCGCACAAGTTCCGCCGAACGCTGGCCACAATGGCGATAGATAAGGGAATGCCTATTGAGCAGCTTCAGCAGTTGCTGGGGCACAAGCGGATTGATACGACCTTGCAATACGCAATGGTCAAGCAGAGTAATGTAAAATTGGCGCACAGAAAATATATCGGATAGGATGGTGAATGAAGTGGCTAAATGGTTTGAAAAAAGGTTAGACGAGATTGCCGAATTTAATCCTCGTGAGTCACTCAAAAAAGGAAGCATTGCAAAAAAGATTTCAATGGATAAATTGCAGCCATTTTGTAGAGATGTACCCGGAGTTGAATTAGAACCATATTCCGGTGGTACAAAATTTCGTAACGGAGACACCATAATGGCTCGCATTACACCGTGCCTTGAAAATGGCAAAACTGCAAAGGTTAGCGTACTCGAAAATGGTGAGGTCGGATTTGGTTCCACCGAATACATTGTATTCAGAGCAAAAGACGGATGTGATCCTGATTTTCTTTACTACCTTGTTACCAGTCCCATAGTAAGGGGACCTGCAATCAAGTCTATGGTTGGCTCATCGGGCAGACAAAGGGTCCAGACGGATGTCGTTCAAAAGTTGATGGTCAAAGTTCCGGACTTAGGAGCACAGAAAACCATATCCGGAATTCTGAAATCTTTAGATGATAAAATCGCCGCAAATAGAAAGATAAATGATAATTTATATGAGATGGTCAACGCTTACTACACATCACTATTCAAGGACGTTGAATGCGAAATGACCACCATCGGCAACTATGCCGAGCGCATTTATAGCGGCGGAACTCCAACAACCTCAAATGCAGCGTATTGGGGTGGCACGTTTGGCTGGTTTTCATCTGGTGAGACCCGAAATCGTTTTGTGATCTCAACTGAAAAAAGCATTACACAAACCGGCATCGACAATTCATCTACCAAACTCGCTTCAAAACACGATATTGTCATGGCATCTGCTGGTCAGGGTTTTACGAGGGGACAGACATCCATGCTTTTGATTGACACCTATGTCAATCAGTCTGTAATCGTCATTCACGCCGATAGAAACATCTTACCCTATCTGCTTTGGAATTTGGCAAACCGGTATGAGGAACTTCGCGCAATCTCAGATTCAAGTAGTATTCGAGGAAGTTTAACCACAAAGATGATCGCAGCGTTTGAAATACCCCTTGCAAACAACGATGTAATTCAAACATTTTCTGATTTTGCGTGGGCTGTCATCCCTCAAATTGAGAATAATCTTCTTGAAAATGAGCGTTTGGCAGCACTGCGAGACTCACTTTTGCCCAAGCTCATGTCCGGCGAACTGGATGTATCCGCCGTCGAGCTCTAAGCCGCTAAATTATCATTTAT
>DXUR01000683.1 GCA_019417795.1 Clostridiales bacterium
CTGAAATGCACTGTCCGGGACTTTGAGGAAGTCAAACGGGCTGTGGACTATCTGAAAGCCCAATCCCTGAACACTGTTGAGAATTTGAACGAAGCCATTGACAGCTTAAACCAGACCGCCGCCCCTCTCCGCAAGCAGTTGAAGCAGAACGAAAACCGTATGCGGGCAATCGCCCAGATAAAAGATGTTGCCGCCGTCCATGCCAAGCTGAAGCCCATCCACGATACCTTTATAAAGAAGAGCTTCAAGCTGACCAAGGACGCTTATGCCGCCCAGCACAAAGAGGAGCTGGACACCTTTAATAAAGCTGTCCGCACCCTGATGAAGCTGAACGGCAGCACAGCGGTGGATTTTTCGGCATTGGATGCCGAATTTTCTGCGCTGCAATCGGGCAGCGCAGAGCTGCGCACCCAACTGGAAACCTTGCAGCCGGATGTCTCTGCCCTGAAAAATATCCGCAAGTATATTGACATGGTGCTGAATAAGCAGCAGCTTTCTGCACCGGGCGGCAAGACCCCGGAGAAGGAATCGGTGCTGAAAAAGCTGGAGCAGCTTCAGCAGAAAAAGTCTAACTACAAAACGATTTCCACCACCCCAAACCGCGAAGAATCGCTCTAAACGATCTTTCTGTCACCGATATGCCGTTGCAATCAGTGGCAGAAATACATAATTCATTTGTTTTTTGCTGGCTTTTGGCTATTCTCGCTGGCTAGTGAGTAGAGGCGTACTTTTAAGGCAGAAATTTTCTCCAACACCCCCCATTTTAGGCCACTTTTTCTGTTAATAGTAGAAGCGCCTCTTTGAAAGCCGGTCATTTGTGACCTTTTTGTTAATTCTCAAAAAGATGGTTGTCTTTGGGCTGTTTTCGTTGCCTACCTATTGAGAGGATTTTTTCAAAAGCGGAGATTTGGTCTCAAGAATTACAATTCAATTACAAGTTTCTCACCAATGCTACGAAACAGGCGTTCTCGATGCCTACCAAGTGTAGGGCATCTTTTTCAAGACCATTCTCGGACTATTATGACGTTTTGTTTACAAAATTGCTTGCAATGCTACGAAATGGCCTTTTTCATCGGCTACCAAGTAGAAGGATGTTTTTCGTCCGTCAAAGTCCAGAAATCTTCCATATGTTCCTTGACAAGTGAATAGTTCAATCGTCCGGTACTTCACAAAAGGTACTTCTGTAACTCGCAGCCCGGTCATGACGAAGACGGGGTGGCTGAAATGCCAATGGTGCGGTGCAAGCCCGCCGCCGGACGATTCCCCACTCCTAGGGAAGTCGAGGACCAATATGGGAGACCTTAACTTATTAACGCAGTTGAGCACTTGTTTCGTGCTTTTCTGCGACTGGAGAATTGGAACCCACCAATTCTCGTTACATACTCTTTGTTTCTGATTTCTGCTTCAGCTGGAGGTGATCAACATTTCAGAATATCTTACCACGCAAACTCTGCTGCCGCCGTTTCTCCCATACCCACGCTTCCTTTTGGAACTTGACCTGAGCCAGACTGCAAAAATGACTTATGTGCTGCTGCTCGACCGTGCCACGCTCTCGCAGAAAAATCTCTGGATAGATGAACGTGGTTTCGTGTTTGTCATTTTTACGATTTGCTCTTTGGCTGAGCAGCTAGGGCGCAGCACGGTCAGTGTTTCCAGTGCGCTTAAGGAATTGGACGCTGCAGGATTGATTGAGCGCAGACGAACGCGGTTTTCTTCGCCCAATCACATCTTTGTGAAAATTCCAAATGTTGAATAGTTCTGCGTTTTTCACGATTCAAGAACCGCCAAAATCACGATTCTGTGATGCAGATTCTTAATGGCATCTGCAAAAGAGATTTTTCCTATGCAGTATAGCAGCCTTTAAGACTGTATCGAAGAAAACTTTCACCTAACCAACGTAATAAAACAAAAAGAGAAAAACGAATAGAATCCATCCATTCCTTTCCGTATTTGCACCACATGAATGAGGAGGTCTGCCCTTGAACAAAGAAAAATCTGAGAAGAAGCCCACCACACGCAAACGTGCGCCGAGAAGTCCGAAGTCCGTGCGCCTGATCGTGGAACGCCATTATATCGGCAATGTGCCGATGAATACGCTTTTTCAGCGGCTTGCGGAAGAAGAAATTCGTAAAACTGCCGAATCGTATCTCGCCGCTGGCTAATTGGACGTTTTACTGCGGAAAAGGGCTTGCATCATCACGCAGCATCCGCTACAATGTGATTGATGAGGTCTCTTTTCCATTATGGAGGTACACATGGAAAAGGACAAAAAAGTAACTGCTTTATACTGCCGGCTGTCAAAAGATGACGGTTCAAACAGCGAAAGCCTGAGCATCCGCACTCAAAAGGCGATGCTTATGGAGTATGCCACACGCAACGGTTTCGGGAATTGCCAGTACTATGTCGATGATGGTTACAGCGGCACGAACTCTGACCGCCCTGCCTTTCAGGAACTTCTGGATGAAATCCGGGATGGAAAGGTAGCGACCGTCATTACCAAAGA
>DXUR01000684.1 GCA_019417795.1 Clostridiales bacterium
CGTCCATTTTGCTTTGCGTGGTGTTGTAGGTAGTGAAAGGAAAATTTTCAAGATATGCCGGAATAGCGGGTAGCAAAGCCCTTTTGAAACGTCTTGTTAGCGGAAAGTACGGAAGCCGGGGAACGCCGGAGTTTTTCAGAGCAAGATTCTACCGCAGTACCAAAATTCGCTTATCGCTCATTTTGCCCCTGCGGGAATCTTGTTGGGGAGTGCCTTCCCCAAACCCTGCTTATGCGGCTTACGCCGCTGGAAAATCCCTCAAAATAATTTTTCGGATTTTTCAAAAACAGTTCCGCTTTACACCCTGTTTTTCTCCTATTAGTGAGAGGACACCACGCACAGCCGAAGGAGGTTTTACCATGCGAAAACGATATAACACGCCGCACCGCAGCCGGGTAGTCAAGACACGCATGACCGAGGAAGAATACGCCGAGTTTGCGGAAAGGCTTTCTGCTTACAACATGAGCCAAGCCGAGTTTATCCGGCAAGCCATAACCGGGGCAGCCATACGCCCCATCATAACCGTTTCCCCCGTCAATGACGAGCTGCTTGCCGCTGTCGGGAAGCTGACCGCCGAATACGGCAGGATCGGCGGCAACTTAAACCAGATAGCCCGGACGCTGAACGAGTGGCACAGCCCCTACCCGCAGCTTGCCGGGGAGGTACGGGCGGCGGTTTCCGACCTTGCTGCCCTAAAGTTTGAAGTCTTGCAGAAAGTGGGTGACGCTGTTGGCAACATTCAAACATATCAGCTCTAAAAATGCGGACTATGGCGCAGCGGAAGCCTATCTCACATTTGAGCATGACGAGTTTACCATGAAGCCCACCCTTGATGAAAACGGGCGGCTGATACCGAGGGAGGATTACCGCATTTCTTCCCTTAACTGCGGGGGCGAGGATTTCGCTGTTGCCTGTATGCGGGCTAATCTCCGCTATGAGAAAAACCAAAAACGGGAAGATGTGAAAAGCCACCACTATATCATCAGCTTTGACCCACGGGACGGGACAGACAACGGCTTGACCGTAGACCGGGCGCAGGAGCTGGGCGAGCAGTTCTGTAAAGAGCATTTCCCCGGACACCAAGCCCTTGTATGCACCCACCCGGACGGGCATAACCACAGCGGCAATATCCATGTGCATATCGTCATCAACTCCCTGCGGATTTATGAAGTCCCGCTTCTGCCCTACATGGACAGACCAGCCGACACACGGGAGGGCTGCAAGCACCGCTGCACCAACGCCGCTATGGAATATTTCAAGAGTGAAGTCATGGAGATGTGCCACCGGGAGGGGCTTTACCAAATCGACCTCTTGAACGGCAGCAAGGAACGGATAACCGAACGGGAATACTGGGCGGCAAAGAAAGGGCAGCTTGCCCTTGATAAAGAGAACGCTGTCAGAGAAGCCGCAGGACAGCCGACCAAGCCCACCAAGTTTGAAACGGACAAGGCGAAGCTGCGCCGGACGATACGGCAGGCACTTTCCCAAGCTGGCAGCTTTGACGAATTTTCTTCCCTTTTGCTGCGGGAGGGTGTGACCGTCAAGGAGAGCCGGGGGCGGCTTTCCTACCTCACGCCGGACAGGACAAAGCCTATCACAGCCCGGAAGCTGGGGGACGATTTTGACAAGGCTGCTGTCCTTGCCCTGCTTACGCAGAACGCCCACAGAGCCGCCGAACAGACCAAAGCCATACCCGAATATCCTGCCGCAGTTAAAAAGCCGTCACAAGGGGAAAAAACCACAAAAACCACCCCGGCAGACAACACCTTGCAGCGCATGGTTGACCGGGAAGCCAAGCGAGCCGAGGGCAAGGGCGTGGGCTATGACCGCTGGGCGGCAAAGCACAACCTAAAGCAAATGGCAGCTACCGTTACCGCCTATCAGCAGTACGGCTTTTCTTCCCCGGAGGAACTGGACGAAGCCTGTTCTGCCGCCTATGCCGCCATGCAGGAAAGCCTTACAGAGCTGAAGCAGGTGGAAAAGACGCTGAACGGGAAAAAGGAGCTGCAACGGCAGGTGCTTGCCTATTCCAAGACCCGCCCTGTCCGGGACGGGCTGAAACAGCAGAAAAACGCCAAAGCAAAAGCAGCCTACCGTCAGAAGCACGAAAGCGACTTTATCATAGCAGACGCAGCCGCCCGCTATTTCAGGGAGAACGGCATTTCCAAGCTGCCGAGCTATAAAGCCCTGCAAGCAGAGATTGAAACCCTTATCAAAGAGAAAAACAGCGGCTACAACGATTACCGGGCAAAACGGGAGGAATACCGCCGCTTACAGACTGTCAAGGGCAATATCGACCAGATTTTACACCGGGAGCGCAAGCCTGTGAAAAGGCAGGAACAGGAACGATAAAAACCGCCCCAAAATGTACCCGAACCTATACAGAACAAGGGGGCTGCCCCGTACCCTATCCGCAAATACCAAAGGATTTTTTGACGGGCTTATAGGGCAGAAAAACCCCGAAAATGATACCGAGATGATACAGAATTACCGCCGATAC
>DXUR01000685.1 GCA_019417795.1 Clostridiales bacterium
GCTATGCGGATGGGCAGGAGTTCGATATGCGCCGCCGGCTGGAGCCTTCGGCGTAATTCTTTACTCCTGACCGCCAATAAAGGGTTTGCGGATGCGTGATAATTATGGTACAGTAGCTTCGTGAAAGGAGCCGATATCTATGCCACATGTTATCTCGAATCGTGACTTCAGCAAGCTGACAGAAGCCTATGCAGGAAAGCCAACTATGGAGGATGTCTATACAAAGCTTGCAGAAGCGGAAACCGACATTCAAACGGGAATGGTGTCCGATGCCATGGAAGGGCTGCGTATGCTGCGGGATAAATACGGCCTGTGAGGCAGAAAATACCGTATACCTTATATGGCTCTTTCATGGTAGACAGGAACACGAGAAATTGATATAATTAAGCAAATTGTTTCTTGTTTTGGGAGGTTTAGTATGCCATTACAGGGAGACCAGTTGAGCCGCATGACGATTCGCGGTTTCAAATCCATCAAAAACTGTGATATTTCTTTTGGGAAAATCAATGTGCTCATTGGTTCTAACGGTGCGGGGAAGAGCAACTTTATTTCGACCTTCTCCTTTCTCCAGAATATTCTGTCTAAAAATCTTCAGGTGTCTGTGGGACAGAGCGGCTTGAGTTCTCTTTTATATAAGGGCCGGAAAGTGACTGAGGAGATTGATTTCGAGGTATTCTTCGGACAGAACTCGTATGGTTTCGCTTTGATACCTACCGATGATAACCGATTGATCTTTCGAGAGGAATACTTTGGTTACCATGGCGGTTGGAATAACGCAAGTCCCATTGGGCACGGACATAGTGAATCCCATTGGGAAAGTGCTGCCCATAACGGAATTGACGATTATGTTGTCCCAATCCTGCGCAAGCAGAATTGGCGGGTGTATCATTTCCATGACACGGGTAAGGGTGCCAGAGTCAAGCAGGAGCATAACATCTCCAATAATAAAATGCTGCTGTACGATGCGGCAAACCTTGCTGCATTCCTCTATCGGTTAAAAAACTTCTTCAAGCCGAACTACGATGAGATCGTGGAAACGATTCGTCTGGTCGCGCCTTACTTTGATGACTTCGTTTTGGAACCCCAGGAGGGTAATGAAGAGCAGATCGTCCTGCGGTGGCGTCAGACTGGCTGTGAAGATGTCCTCAATGCTTCTCAGCTTTCGGACGGAACACTTCGTTTTATTTGCCTGACAACGCTTTTGCTACAGCCCCATGAGCTGCAGCCGGCTACCATCATCGTAGATGAGCCGGAGCTTGGTCTGCACCCCTATGCGATCACGATTTTCTCTGAGATCGTGCGTCAGCTCTCCAATGAAAAGCAGATCATTATTTCCACGCAATCTGTAGAACTGTTGAATGAGTTCGATGTGGAAGATGTCATTGTTGTTGACCGAAGTGATGCTGGTTCTGAATTCAGTCGGTTAGATTCAGAGCGGCTCAAGCTATGGCTGGATGGTAACTACACGCTGGGTGACCTTTGGAAGAAAAACATTTTGGGAGGTAATCTTTCGAAATGAACGAGGAAAATGCGATCCTGCCCGCATGGGAACTACGCTCTCTGCCTCCCGAACAGTCCCTTTCCGCCGAATTGCTGGCGGCTCGGAATGACCGGAAGCACGGTGTGCAATATCTGACGGCAGAGCAGGTTCTATCCGACATGGATCGTGCCATAGCACGGGGTTCTTTGCTCTGAGAACTCAGCTTCGTTTGGAAGGAACCCGTTCTTTTCAAACATTTGGGGCCCCTGACCCGTAAAAAAAGAATCGCTGCCGCACGGCAGCATATTGCGAAGGACGTACAGACTTGTAAAAAGTCTGTGCGTCCTTTTTATTTTCAGGAGGATGATATGAAACCCACCTATTCAAATGCCCGGAAACTGGTATGGTATCCGGACCTCGCCTGCCCTGTCTGCGGCGGTGATGTCAATTCATGGGATAAACGATGCAGTCGTGCGCTGGGTTACCGGCAGATCGTATGTGAGGGCTGTATATCGGAGGAGTATCAGATCACGGTGGAAAATCTGCGCTGTGTGATGGAAAACCACTTTGGGCTGGTTCCGTGTCCGGGGATATGAGCATGGAACAGAATCAACTGACCCGGGATCTCTACGCCGCTGGCTATACCCGGGAAAATCATCCCGACTTTGTGTACTGGAGTGATTGGCAGAATTTCGGCTACCGCTTTGAGGCGCTGCTAAAGTTCGTATGGGAAACACCTTGCGGCCTTTTGGTCGCTGGGGAAAGCTCTCTCGGGCGTGGCCTTGCCTGCAGCGACGCCTCGTTCCAAGGCATCGATTACTGCCCGGAAAATGACAACCCACTGCTGCGCTGCCCCTATGAACACAAGGACTGTCCACACAGCATCCGCGGCTTTCCTGTCCCTCTCTGCCCCTGCCACACCACCGGCAAACGGTATTCTTTCGAGCAAAGCGTCGAGAAGGTGGAAATAGAGAGAAGCGAGAGACAGCACCGGCAATACATGGAGATTACCGGCGGGG
>DXUR01000686.1 GCA_019417795.1 Clostridiales bacterium
AAAAGGGAAAACGCTACTGGTCATCGCACATCGTCTGTCCACCATCAAAAATGCCGATCAGATTATTGTCCTGCAAAATGGGCAGGTTGAGAATACGGGCACTCATCAGCAGCTTTTAGCTGGTGACGCTCTCTATCGGGATATGTGGGAGGCGCATATCGGAGCGCAGAACTGGTCTGCCGGTTCCGGGAAAGGAGGTAACTGATATGTTTCGGATTGTAAATCGACTGATCCAATGGACAGGAAAATATAAACGGCGTATTTACATCGGGTTTATCTACGCTTTCATTCATAGCATTTTTACCGCAATTCCTATTATGCTGGCTGCAAAGGGACTAAGTGCTGTTCTGGATGACTTCAATGGCGTTAAACCATTGGAGGGCCGGGGCATCTGGATCATGCTGGGGGCCATGATTTTAGCTGTATTGGGCCGATACCTGTTCTCATATCTCCGAGCTATCACGCAGGAAAGTGTCGGTTATGAAGCAACCGCTGACGAGAGAATACGGATGGGAGATATTTTGAAACGGGTGTCGTTGGGCTTTTTCAGTAAGAACAATATGGGCGAACTGTCCGCAGCGGCTACAACCGACCTCTCGTTTATGGAAATGTTTGCCATGAATATGGTCAACACTGTTGTGAATGGCTATATCACCGTTATCGTCCTGATATTGTTCCTTGCATTTTATAGTCCTCTGGCGGGAGGAATTGCTTTGGCTGGTGTCCTTCTGTCTGCCCTGTTCCTCCATCTGTTGGAGGCACGCAGCCACCAAAACGCGCCTATTCATCAAAAGGCACAGGACGATATGGTGGAAAGTTCTATCGAGTATCTGCGAGGGATGCAGGTGGTGAAAGCCTTTAAGCAGGAAGGCGTATCTATTGCCGGTATCCGCAAAGCATACAACGACAGCAAGAAAATCAACATCAAAATTGAAGTGGAATATATGCCTTTCAACTGCCTGCACCTGTTTTCTCTGAAAGCTGCCTCCATTGCCATTGTAGCTGTGGCCGCTCTGCTGACCTATAACGGCAGTATGGAACTTCCTACCATGCTCATGCTGAATATGTTTTCCTTTATGATTTTCGGAAGTGTTGAGGCCATGAACAACGCCGCCCATGTATTGGAGGTCATTGATGCTACACTGGATAAACTGGACGGCATTGAACACGCCGACATTATAGACAAAGACGGGAAAGATATTTCTTTGCAGAACACAAACATTGCTTTCCGTGATGTGACATTCTCCTACGATAAAGTTCCTGTTTTGCGGAATATCAGCTTTTCCATCCCCCAGGGCAGCACTACGGCCATTGTAGGGCCATCTGGCAGCGGCAAGACCACGATTTGCAATCTGATTGCCCGTTTCTATGATGTGGACAGCGGCAAGGTCACAGTAGGCGGTGAGGATGTGCGAAACATGACCTGTGATAGTTTGCTCCGCAATATCTCGATGGTCTTTCAAAAGGTCTATTTGTTCCACGATACCATTGAAAACAACATCCGTTTCGGCAATCCAAGTGCAACGCAGGAAGAAATTATAGAAGCTGCGAAAAAGGCTCGATGCCACGACTTCATTATGGCTCTTCCCGATGGATATGAAACGGTGATCGGTGAGGGCGGCTCTACGCTGTCTGGCGGAGAAAAACAGCGTATTTCTATTGCCCGCGCCATTTTGAAAAATGCCAACATTGTCATTCTTGATGAGGCAACAGCAAGTATTGACCCCGAAAATGAGCATCTGATCCAACAGGCAATCAGTGAATTGACCATTGGAAAAACGGTTATCGTTATCGCCCACCGTCTGGCAACGATTGAACACGCTGACCAGATTTTAGTGGTGGATAAAGGTCAAGTTGTTCAAAAAGGAACACATCAGGAGCTTGTTCATCAGGAAGGACTTTATCATCGTTTCATTACAATCCGTGAGCAGGCAGAGGGCTGGAGCATTGCCTGATAATTTGAGGGAGAAGCGCAATATGAAACTTCATGCGTCCGGTGAGGACTACCTGGAGGCCATACTTGTCCTCCACAAGAAGATGGGCATGGTACGCTCCGTGGATGTTGCCCGGCACATGGAGGTATCCAAGCCCAGCGTGTGCCATGCGGTGGCTACCTTGCGGGACGGTGGTTTTCTTATGATGGACGAAGATCACTTTCTCCATCTGACCGATGTTGGCCGGGAAGTTGCCGAAAAAATCTACGAGCGTCACTGCTTCTTTACCGAGCAGCTTATCACCGCAGGCGTTGACCCCAAAACTGCGGAGGCCGATGCCTGTCGTATTGAACACATCATCAGCGATGAGAGTTTTGACCGGCTGAAAGAGGCAGCCGAACAAGAGCAAGACTAAAACCGAATAATCCAAGCGATCCTGCCCCGCAAGACGGGGAAAGAAAAAAACCGTTGCAGGGCAGGCAGCTTTGTGCGCCCAAAATGGATTTTCCGGGTACTGCGGCGGTTTTGAGTAACATCAAGGCCGCCGTTCCTTATGCCCTCGA
>DXUR01000687.1 GCA_019417795.1 Clostridiales bacterium
TGAAATCCTAAGTTTTCAGAACTTTTATAAAGTTCTGAAAACTTGTTCAGCGGGGCGAAAAGACTTTTTCGACACGCTGAAACGCCGCGCAAAATACGCGGCGTCTTTTTCTATGGATATTCTTCATTAAGACTCCTCTTCGTCCTCCGGCGTGGGGGTGTTGAGCAGGAGGTCGATGATCTCACTGTACAGCTTCTCCGGGGCCTGCCGGAACCGGGCGGCCAGGATCTTTCCCATGTCCTCTCTCGGCACCATGAGCTTCAGGTCCATCACGCTGCCCATATCGTCATCCAGAGACAGGGAAACGGTGAAGGTTCCGTTGGGGCGCGGCTCTGTGGAGCTTTTCACCTGATTTTTCCGCCGCAGAGCCCGGTTGCAGGCATTCAGATTTTTGTCGCACCGCAGTCGGACGGAGTAGGGGAGGCTGGTCTCACAGATCTCACTGTTGCGCCGGCCCTTTTCCGTAATGGCATAGAGGCCGCTCTCCTCGTCCAGAGTCAGGTGTTCTGTTTTTACCAGATCCGCCAGACACTCGGAAAAATCGAAGTAGTCAACGGCATCGTCGCAGAGGGTCAGATCCAGCAGCGTGTCGAAGGGCACCGGTTCAATGACCCGGGCGGCCAGATATAAAATAAGAAACTTAATCTCCAGCTTGTCCTGAATAAATCCGCGTGCGGTCATGGAAGCTCTCCTTTGTATGTGAATCGTTCTTTCATTTCAGTATACCCCAGACGGGCATGATTGTACAGCCGGAAATTTGTCGAAGCCCGGCGAAATTTCCCTTGACGGTTCTACCACGCCTTGGTATGATGAAGTTAACATAACATGAAAGGGCGGGATACCTTGAAAAAGAGAGCATGGGCGCTGGCGCTGGCGTTTCTTCTGGTCCTGACAGGCTGCGGCAAAAAGGAGGAACCGGTCCCCAATCCGGAACCCCCTGCGGCAGAGGAACCCATTGTGACGCCGGAGCCGGAAGCGGAACCGGAGCCTGCCGTACCGGCGGGAATGAATCCGTTGACAGGACTTCCCATGGAACCGGAATATGAGCGGAACCGTCCGGTGGCTGTGATGCTGAACAATTTGAAAAAGGCCCAGCCGCAGCTTGGCAACGCTCAGGCCGACATCATCTATGAGGTCCCCGCCGAGGGCGGCATCACCCGGATGCTGGCAGTCTACCAGACCTTGGACGGAATCGGTACCCTTGGCAGCATCCGCTCCTCCCGCCCCTATTACATCGAACTGGCGCTGGGCCATGACGCCATCTACGTCCACGCCGGGGGCAGCCCGGAGGCGTATCAGGATCTGAAAAGCTGGAAGGTGAACAATATCGACGGCGTCAACGGCAGTGCCAGCCAGAGCGCCGTGTTCTGGCGGGATCAGGAGCGCAGAAAGACCATGGACTACGAGCACACGCTGGTGACCTCCGGCGAGAAGATCCAGAGCTTCTGGGACAGCAGCAAGTACGCCAAGACCCATGGGGACGGATACACCTATTCCCAGACCTTTACTGACGAGCCGCTGACCGGCGGCTCGACGGCGGAGCACGTCAAGCTGGCCTACACCAGCTATAAGACCGGCCTGTTTGACTACGATGCCGCCACCGGCAGGTATCTGGTGAGCCAGTATCAGGCCCCCTATGTGGATGGCAACACCGGCGAGCAAGTGAGCGCCGTGAATCTGCTGCTTTTGGAGACGAACATCTCCGTGATCTCCGGGGATAAGGAGGGCCGTCTGAAGGTCCGCACCACCGGAGAGGGAGACGGCCTCCTTTGCCGGAACGGGCAGAGTGTTCCCATCCATTGGAGCCGCGCGGACCGGAACAGCCCCTTTGTATACACCACGGCGGACGGCCAGCCGCTGGCTCTGGGCCGGGGAAACAGCTATGTCTGCATCATGGACCCCAAAACCAGCAAGGTAGATGTACTTTTGGTAAATTGAATCTGAACGCAAGCAAGCCCGGAGACACGAATGTGTCTCCGGGCTTTTCCTCATTTATGGCAGCAGGCGCAGAAGTTCTTGGCCTCCTCGTAATCCTCCGGGAGGGCCACAGTGTTGGGCGGGAAAAATTCGCCCACAGGGAAATTGATGTTGCGGAACAGGCTGCAAGGATCGTCGGTGCTGCCGCAGGAGCACTCCTTCTCCGGCATACAGTAATCGTACACCGGCACCAGGAGCTGGGAATCCCGCTCCAGACGGACGATGGAGAACTGGCCCAGGGTAATGTAGATCCGGCGGCCTTCGTCTCCGCCGCAAAGCTCCCCGCCGAAGCACTGGCTGATGGCCGGGGGCACCTCGCACAGATCGCAGTCGCAGTCCCGTCGGCTGCAGCCGCTCTCCACGAGCCGGGCGTCCAGAACGATGGGGTCCACCGCCTCCACAACCGCCTCGGGTAAATTGGACCGGCGCAGCATGGGGATATCCGGCTCCCCGGAGCGGAACTTGGAGGAGAAGATCTTGGCGCTGCCCTCGCTGCCGAACAGGATGGCCCGCTTGT
>DXUR01000688.1 GCA_019417795.1 Clostridiales bacterium
GCAATCGTCTTGATCCCCGGCCAGCAGCTTCCCGCGCTATTGGACCGATCCTTGAGGTACATATAGACGGATACAGCCCTGGGCGGCAGGAGTGTGTCGGCATAAATGCTGTCAAAGTAGCTCACCGGTCCACCTCCTGCCGGGGAAGATTATAAGGGGTGCGCTTGTGCGGCATACGGTCATAGTCGATGTCCTCCGCCACCACCATCTCCTGCACGGGCGTGTCGTGGAGCTGTCCCTCACCCTTAACGGAGCGGGTAGTCTTCTGCTCTGGCAACTTGGGCGGATACTTCCGCACGATGGCGCGGGTCAGCGCATCCCTGTCCGCATAAAAGACCCTTCGGGCCGCCTGCTCCTCCACGCGGTATTCCTCCTCGAAGGTGATGCCCCATTCAAGGAACAGGCGCAGGCGGGTACGCATTGGGTGGCATCCGGTCTTCTGCACGATGAAGCTGCCCTTGGGGATGGACTTGAGCTCATCTGCCGTCAGCAGGGGGCGTTCCATCATCTGCAGGCTCTGGCTGGGATCGTTTTTCCCTCGGCTCACAGAGCCAGAGAGCACCGTGCGGCTGCCGAGGGCTTTGGAAAAGGCATCCGCTGCTTCACTGTTGGGGGCAAAGCCACCGCAGATCACATCCTGGCAGTTGTCCATCAGGATGGAGGCGCCTTCTTTTCCGTAGTTTTTTACAAGCTGATCCACTGACTGGATGATTGGTACCATCGTCAGGCGGCGAGAGCGTCCAGCACTGAAAAGCGGCAAAATATCAAAGGGCGGCATGGTCCCCAGCTCATCACAAAAGAGGATAACACGGTTTTTCAGCTTGCCGCCGTTCTCATCCGCTACTGCGAACAGCTCACGGGAGAGGTTCTGGATCATCAAGCCAGCCATAAAGTTCTTTGTCTGATCCTCCTCCGGCAGGATGAGGAAGATGGCGGATTTCTCCGCCGCGAACATCTCGGCGTCAATGGCACTGTCAAAGCACAGGATCTGCTCCAGCTCACTGTCAAGAAACGAGTTGAGCCGGGACAGCACCGTGGACATGACGGATGCCATCGCCTGCTCGGAGCTGTTGAGTGCGGCGCCTGCCAGCCAGCGTGCTTTGTGCTCGGACGGCAGCTTGTCCATAAGCAGCTGGAAGCGGGAGCGTCCCCGCGCACCACGCGCCGGCTCCAGCAGATCCTGCACCAGCTTGAATACCGACACGATGTGCCGTCGCTCCTCCGGGTGTTCCTCATCCGGCGGCAGAAACTCCGCAAGCAGCAAGATCGTGGAAGACAGCAAGCCCTCCGCCGCATCGTAGAAGAAGGCGTTCTGTCCGTGGTCGGAATTCCCCTCCGGGCTGACGATGGACTTAGCGAGGATCTTGGCGTACTTTTCGGCTTTGGCGCGGGCAGCGAGGTTGTCCGGTTGTTTTCTGGCGATGTCCATATAGCGGTTGATGAGCGTCAGCAGGTTGTTTCCGTCCGAGCGGGTGGGGTTGCGCAGGTCTATAACGGAGATATGCTTATAGCCATAATACTTTTTGGCAATAGAGCCGTAGTTGCGGGCGAGATCACCCTTGGTATCCAGCGCCAGAAAACTCATGCCGGACGCGCAGGCATATTCAAGGTTGGGATAGAGGAAGAATGCCGTCTTGCCCGCGCCGGAGGCGGCGATCATCAAGCAATGGATGTCGTCGCCGTCCACCAGCGCAGTCAGTTCATCTTTCTTGCCCTTGCAGCCCAGCACCAGCCCTTGCTCTGCGGGAAGGCATACCCCCTTGCGCCAGTCTTTGACCTTGAACGGCACATGGGCATAGGTCTTGCGGATCTCCTTGTCGGTCGCCCAACGCGCCGTGCCGTGCTGCCCGTCACCCACGGTGCGGGACTTGATGCCGCTGAGTGTATAGTGGTAGGACAGCATGGAGAGTCCCCCAATGATGGCGAACATCCCCAGCCCTGCCGCGACCAATATCCCGATGTTGGAGCTTTTGATCGTGTCCCACATTGTCAGCAGAAGGTTTGGCATAGCTCGCTCCTTTCCATTTTGTTTTCCTGTTCTGTCTTGAGATCGTCGTTCCAGTCCTTTTGCTGCGGTACAAGCCGCTCTGCGGAGATGCCACGCTCCTCCAGCAGCTTCGCCATACGCTCGCTGGCGGCATGACCGGCAGCGTCATTATCCAGACAGAGGTACACCTGCCGGAGCTGCGGGAGCTGCCGCAGCATCTCCAGCATGGGGATGGAGGATGTCCCGCAGCAGGCCACATAGTTATGCTCCTGCCACTCCTCCGGGAAAAGGGAGATGTAGGAAAGCAGGTCGATAGGGGCCTCGAAGACATAGAGCGTGTCATCGCCGCCAAGATAGTGAAAGCTGTGCTTCGGGTCGCTGCCCTCAATGTTGCCGCGATAGCTTTGCCCTATGGTGTACAGCCCGCGCTTATGCCCATGACGGGGAACGCCGTGTTCATCGAATCCGACGAACACGGCGTTGTGGTATTCCTTTGTCCCGTCC
>DXUR01000689.1 GCA_019417795.1 Clostridiales bacterium
AAACAAAGCTATGCATGCTTTGATCTGATGGAACGCACCAAAAACTGGACGCAGTTCTATCAGGTATGGGCCTGGGATGCAGATGTCACCCGGCTCATGCAATTCAAGGTCAAAAAAGGCAGTATGATCTGGCTTGCCGGCTCACAGCGGCTGGTAGATGTTCGCATGAAGGACGGCAAATTGGAAAAGAAACTGAAGGTCAGTCTAAATGACTTCGGTTTTCTCCCCAAACAGCCCGCCGCGGCGAACAGACAAGAGAATGACCCGGACATTACGGCGGAACCCGCACTGCCTCCCGCGGAGGTATTGGACGGTGACCGTGAATCCCTGCCGGAGTAGTTTACTTCGGCTCCTAAGAGGGACCGTATCAAGTTTTTCAGAATGAAACTGAAAGCTTGGTGCGGTCCCTCTTTTTTTGTTTTCCAACAAATTCAGAAAAAAGGATGGTATCAAACATGAATAATGACAGAGGACTTTTGAGTGGCAGCATCACGATCCTGATTGGTGCGGTCATCGCAATTATGGCTCTCGTGCGCAGGCCCTGGCAGATCTGGCTGCTGCTGGGCGTTTTCACTCTCTGGGGACTGTGGGTAGTTTTGATCCTGCTTCTCCCCTATATGCAGCAGGCCCAACGGCGTCGCCAGCGTCAACAGCGCACCAGACAGCTCCATGCAGAAGGCATCCAAACACGAAGTTTTGAGATTCCTGACTTGGGCGGCACCAACTCCGATGACCTTCTGGTGCGCCACACCAACCATCGTATTCTGGCATATCTGCGCTCCGCTTATCCGCAAGCCACCTTCGAGTGGTGTGAAAAGCAGCCGGAGCAGCTGATCCGCAATGGCGGTACCGGCCGAATCCGTGTGTTTGGCATTGACGAGTTTGATCACGCCGATGTGACACTGGATCAGAACGCCAATATCAAATGCGATATGGTCAAAATCGTTCCGCTGTCCAAGGTCGGCGGAGAAACTAACGAGGATGATGCAACACCTCCGAACAGGCAGCCTGTTGATCCCCGTATCTGGTATGAAACGCAAGGACGCTCTGTACTGGAAGCACTGATCTCCGACCTTAATTCCCGTGGGCACAGTAAACTGACGCTTCGGGAAGACGGTGATATCTGCATTGAGCAGGGCGAAGATGCTGTTTCTCAGGAGCATCTGAACAACTTTCCCCAGAAGGTCTACTGGCCCCGTCTGGCAGAGGTTCTGGAAAGCAATGGTCTGGCCGCTGAAGTCACTGCCCAGGGCATTCAGGTGTCCTGGTAATGCTTCTGCTGCCAAGGAACACAGAGAAAGGAGTGAACTTGACGAATGAAATCAGGACTTACCATCGTGGAAATGGCACAGCAGATTGAACGCCAATCCAAACTCAAGCAAGACTATTTGCTTGATACCCGTCGGCTTCAAGTAGAACCTTTTGGTTCTCAACTTTATCTCCACACCTTTGATGACCACGATGACCCACTGGTGGAGCCACTGGAGATCAACCAGATCGCCCATCGGCAGATCGGCACACATCTGAAGATTCCGGCTGCTTACTATGACCGTATGCTTTCCGATTATCCGGAACTGCTGGCGGAGAATGTGAATTCCTGGTTCCAGCGGGAACCGACCCAGCGTATGGTCCGCACCCTGGATGGCACTGTACGGGCGTTTTTGAGCAACCGCTATCGCCGCATTGACAACCTGGACATTGCAGAAATCGTCCTTCCTGTCATTCAGCAAATGGAGGACGCCTATTTTGAAAGCTGCCAGATCACGGACAGCCGTATGTACATCAAGGTAGTCAACAAGCGGCTTGAAGCCGAAGTTGTACCCGGTGACATCGTGCAGTCCGGCGTTATCATCAGCAATAGTGAGGTTGGACTGGGTTCCGTCAACATCCAGCCTTTGGTCTATCGGCTGGTATGCAGTAACGGCATGGTCGTCAACGATGCCCAGACTCGCCGCACTCACATCGGCCGGGTCAATGAGGCAGATGAAAACTTCCAACTGTTCTCACAGGAGACATTGGCCGCTGATGACCACGCATTTGCCATGAAGATCAAGGATACCGTGATGGCCGCCGTGGATGAAACACGGTTTACACGGGTAGTCGGCATGATGCGTGAAGCCACAACCGTCCAGATGAATACCACTGATATTCCCAGTGTTGTCCGTCTGGCAAGCAAGGATTTCAATATCACCGAGGAAGAAAGCACCGGCGTTCTGCAGCGTCTGATTGAAGGCAAGGATCTGACCCTCTATGGGCTATCCAATGCCGTAACACGCTTTAGTCAGGATGTGGACAGCTATGACCGCGCCACTGCCCTGGAGGGGATCGGATACAATATCCTGTCCATGCCCCGGCAGCAGTGGAACCGTATCAATCAGATGGCCGCCTGACCATCTGCAACCATCACATTTTTAAGGAGGAACCACTATGTATAATCAGAACAGCGATTTGATGAAACAGGAAAAATTCATGCTCCCCACTATGATCGAA
>DXUR01000069.1 GCA_019417795.1 Clostridiales bacterium
CTGATGCACTGGCCGGAAGTCCGCGACCTGCTCAACCGCCATTGTGGGTATGAGATGGCAGACGATGAAATCCTGCTGCTGGAGATCGGCGGAGGGCTTTACTTTATCGCGGACATCCTTCTGCGGATGCTGACGCCGCGGGAACTCTATAACGCCATGGGTTTTCCACCGGATTACATCATCGACCGGGATTACCTGGGCAACGAGTACGGGAAAACAAAGCAGGTGGCCCGGTGCGGGAACGCAGTATGCCCTCCCATGGCGATGGCCCTTGTACGGGCGAACCTGCCGGAGTGGTGCAGCCGGACGATCACGACCATGGAGGAGCTGGAAAAGGCTGTGACGGCATGAATTTGGAGTATGTGATTTCATACAGTTACGGAAAAGATAGCGGTGCGTGTATTGGGGCGTGCAGAGAATTGGGATGGCAGATTGATCGTATCGTGACTGCTGATCTATGGGCGACACCAACGATACCAGCGGAGCATCCGCGCATGGTGGAATTCAAGGCCGAGGCAGATGCAATTATAAAGAGAGATTTCGGGTTGATTGTGGAGCATTTTACAACCAAATATGCTGAGAGCATTAGAGGGGAGCGGGTCAGCTTTGAGGAATGCTTCTATCGGGAAATGACGGCTGGAAAATTTGTGGGGACGATAAAAGGCTTTCCAATGCAACGCGGGAATTGGTGCACCAAACTGAAATTAAATGCGATCTCGCAAATGGGGCTGAATGGAGATACCTGTGTACAGTATTTGGGCATCGCAGCAGACGAGCCTGAGCGCATCGCCCGGTACATAGATAGACCGGGTTATAGGTTGCCGCTTGTTGAACTGGGTTGGGATGAAGCATATTGCAGAGAGTGGTGTAAAAAGCATGGTCTACTGTCCCCAACCTATGAAACAGCAACGAGGGGGGGATGTTGGTTTTGCCACAACCAAGGCGTTGACCAGCTCCGGCAACTGCGGAGAGACTATCCTGAGCTGTGGACACTGCTGCTGAAATGGGACAATGACAGTCCGGTAAGCTTCAAACCGGACGGGAGGACAGTACATGATTATGACCGGAGATTTCAACTGGAGGATGAGGGATTTATTCGTGCGGACAAACGGTTTTTCTGGAGGATGCTGGACGAGCCGTTGCAACTGCGGATGTTTTGAGGAGATGGGGGTGATTTGATGGAGTGCTATTACTGCAAAGCAAAGGAACACTGCATAGCTGCGGCACAGCCGGGGTCAATGGTGTGCCTGGTGAACCGCATGAGATATGGAGGCACACACGCGGACGATCAGCCGCCCCGTCAGGACGGAGGCTTTTGTCAATACTGCGGCCAGCCGCTGCGGGAGATCGGACGGGAACGGTTCTGCAACAATGTGAACTGCCGGAACCGGTATGTGAGCGTGTGACGGGAGGCGGTTGTGGCATGAGTAAAAAGAATATGCGCCGTATCTCTATTCTGGTAACGGCGCAGACGGCAAAGAACCTGGAACGGCTGGCTTCCATGTGCGGATACCGAGAAATCGGGATGGTCGTGGACAAGCTGACCAGAGAAAAAATGATCTCCCTGCATACGGACGCTCTGATGCCGGGGGAAAGAAAGGGGAAACAGATATGAGATACCGGTGTAACTGCCCGGAATATGAGGAGCGGCCCTGTGACAACCCGAACGAGGAATTGGAGTGCGAGGAGTGCCAGCATGGAAAGCCGGAGGAAAGCGAGGAGCAGAGATGAACGAGAAAACAGTTTACACCTGCACAGATCAGGAGCATGACGCCTGGGTGTGCGGGAAGTGCGGATACATAGAGAACTTTGAGGCGGACGGCCCGGAGGAAAACGGGTGGCACTTCTGTCCTGCCTGCGGGCGGGAAATCGTGATTGCGGATGAAACATCAGAGCTAACGAAAAAACAATGGGACTGGATCATGGGACGGTTCAGCCGTGCAGAGTAGACAAGGAGGCCGGGAGATGACTGGAAACGAGCTGTGTCCATTCAATAACGCCAACTGTATGTGCCAGTTTTGTACGGAGCCATGCAACAATGGGCTGAACTGCTGGGAGTGCAAAAGCAAAGGCGAACAGGTTCACAGCGTCTACCTCTGCACGGGGTTCAAAGGAGACCTGAACAGGTATCTTGGAAACTGGAAAGCGCACCGGATGGAGAGAGAAAATGAGCCGGAGAAAAGATAACCCATCCCGCTGGCGGGTATGGCCCAAAGAGAAAAAGACCAGGAAGCCAGCGGACAAGCGGGATACAGAGGAGCTGGTGCGGTGCAAAGAGTGCTGCCACCTGGAGATCACTGGCTGTTACGGGGAATGTGGCCGGGGCTACCTGGGCATTGTGCGCCCGGATTATTATTGCGGCCGGGGAGAACGAAAGAAATGAAAATGTTTTTTATAAAACTGTCCGTGTTCACAGTTGAGATAGCTGCGCTTACTGTTCTGTGCAACAAAATGGGGGCAGACCCGACATGGTGTTTGTTGGGGTTATGGGTGTGGAAAGACCTGTCAGAAACGATGAAGAATGAGGGTTGAATGTGATGTACAGTTTTCGGAAAGCGTTTTTTCCTACGCCGGAGGAAGAAGCGGAAATGTGCCGGGCGGCGATCAAGCTGCACGAGGAGCAGATCGGGGACTGTTCCACTTGCGTAAATCTTGACCGTTCCACGGAGCCGGGGTTTGTAACGGACTACGGAGGGTGCCGCATGGGGAAAGCGTTTTTTGCAGAAAAGGCGTGCGGCCTTGTAGACCATGTTTGCGATGGCTACACAGAGGAACGCGGGCTGGTGGAGTGGGCGCGGGCGCGTTTGGCAGAGCTTGCATAATGCGGGTGAGAAGTTAGAAGCTGCTGGGCGTGGAGCGGAGGAGACAATTTAGCGAGCGGCAGCGGTCGCGCCGGTGATCGGCGCGGCCTTGCCGGTTGAGAAAACTCCTGTGCCTGCCTGACGGCGGGCAAAAAATAAAGTCGGCGAGGGCCGACAATGGGCTGGTATATCAGCGTTAAGTTAAGGGACAGGCCACCGGGAGAGGTGGAAGCCCAGGAGGGACAGGCCAAAAGGTTGGCCGGACAGGAAAGAGAATGTTGTTGAGCGGAAGCAAGGCCCGCCCTTGCTTCCGGTAATCAGCAATCAGCACCAAGCGCAGGCTGGGTCAAGGGAAAGGGTGGAGATTTCCGGCAGGAAATACGACCCGGCCTTGACACAGACGGAGCGGGTGCTATGGGGAGGGGTGAGGTTGTGGGCCTGTATTACCGAGAACAAAAGCATATCTGCGGCAAGGACTACGACACAGCCCCATACATGGAGGTCGATCTATACCATGTCTCAGCCAAGAAGCATAAGGCGTCACGCCGGGCAAAGAAAAAAGAAGCATCCTCTCTGGCGCAGCAGACCTACAACGACAACCGGGCCAAGCGCTACCATGTGCAGCTCGTCAACACCAACTTCGGAAAAGGGGATTTCTCCTGGACTGGGACATACGACGACGATCATCTGCCGGAGCCGGGGGACACACACAGGGCCGACCTGGATTTTACGAACTACATCAAGCGGCTTTACCGGTGGTGTGACAGGAACGGGGTGCAGCGCCCCAAGTGGGTGGCGGCGACGGAGTACACCACAATCACGGAGGACGGGAAAGTTTGTGGCCGCCATCATCACCACGCGATTATCCAGCACACGGAGGGCTTGACCAGGGATGTGTTGGAAGAACTGTGGAGCGTAAACGGGAAAAGAATAGGCTTGACGCGCGGGGAATACCTGGATGTTGACCATGGCAGCGTGGAAAGTCTTGTGCGATACATCAGCAAGAACAAGCGGTGCGCCCGGAGCTGGAGACAGAGCCGGGGCCTGGAGAAACCAAAGACACCTCCGCCCAATGACAGCAAGTGGAGCCGCCGGAAGCTGGACGAGGCCAGCACCATGTACATAGACGACACGGAATTTTGGGAGAAGAAGTATCCAGGGTACACCCTGAACCGGGTGGAAACCAAAGTGAGCGACGGGGGTATGCGCCACACAATCGTGATCTTGCGCCGTGCCGAATGCTGGCATGGGCGTGGGAATATCAAACAGACGAGGAGGAGACCTGTATGACAAACAAGGAACGGTTCAAGGAAATTTTCATATCCCAGGTGACGAGGCCGGGGGCGGCAGACCTGCTGGCCTGGCTTGGAACCACGGACTTTTTCGAGGCACCGGCCAGCACACGCTTTCACGGGGCATATCCCGGTGGGCTGGTGGAACACAGTCTGAATGTATATTATGCCCTGCTCGGACAGTCTACCATCCGGGAGTACGGCGGGGAGAGTGTCGCCGTCGTGGCGCTGCTGCATGATGTCTGCAAAACCGGCTATTACCGCAGGGAGCGGGACGGAAAGTACAGCGTGAAAGACCAGCTGCCGATGGGGCATGGGGAAAAGTCTGTGTATCTGGTGATGAAGTTCATGGACTTGACTGACGAGGAGGCCCTTGCTATCCGCTGGCACATGGGGGCTTATGACGATGCTTTCCGGGGCGGGAGCCGGGCGCTGAACGAAGCACAGGACAAATGCGCCCTTGTGCTGGCCCTGCACCACGCCGATATGCAGGCGACACAGGAAGAAAAACGGCGGGAGGGCATTTTGTGATGGCGTTCCGTCTGGAGCTGTCCGACCTGCCGCCGCGCTACCGTGCGCAGGCGGAAGCGCAGCTCGCCAAGGGAAGAAAAAAGCGGAGCGACCCGCTGGCGGAGGCGGCACGGGCCGCGAAGATCACCGGCAAGGAGTTTGACAGCCTGGGCGAGTATGAATATTACATCGGCACCGTGGCCCCAAAGGTGGCGCGGGGTGAGATCGTGGAGTGGGAGGCCCACCCATGCTTTCCCCTGTTCCCGGCGGGACAATACGGGGCTTTGAAGCTGCGCCCGGTTCGGTATACTGCGGACTTCCGGTTGGTTTATGCAGACGGAACCGTGGAGATCGTGGAGATCAAGAGCAAGTTTGTCCGGCGGATGCAGCGGGATTATGCCCTGCGGCGGCGGGTATTCCTGGAACAGGTGGCCCGCCCGGCTGGATGGAAATTTACGGAGATCATAACAGCGGATAGCAAAGAGGAAATTGACCGCTGGACAGAACTGACAAAGGGGGCAAAGTAGCGATGGACGAGAAGCAGAAACCCGTGTGCGGGCTGTGCCAGCGGCACCAAAAGCTGGAGACCGTGGACGGGATGGCCTTTTGGATTGAGTGGGACGAAAACGGCAGGCCGCGCCTGTGCATGGACAGCACGACTGCGGGTGGCGGGCTGAATGTGCTTTGTGTGCAGTTCTGCCCCATTTGCGGGCGGAGATGTGAAAACATTGTGGAAATGGAGGAAAACCATGGGGAAGCATAAAAGAAAGCCACCTGTTTTCGCCGGGAATGTGGCCCGGCAGGCCCAGGCGCGGTATCTGCGCACCAAGAAGCCGGAAAGCGAGCGGGTACAGGAAAACCGGGAGGCGGCAGGCCATGTGATCTGTTTGTGCTTCATGGTGGCGCTGAATGACCGGTACGGCATTGGAGAGGGCCGCTTGCAGAGAGTGACGGACGCGGCCAATGGGGAGCTGGAGCGCTTTGCAATCAACCAGAGGGCCGTGGGTATGGAGCGGGCAAAGAAACTGCTCAACGAGACGCTGGCGGGCTTGTACGACGGGAATTTTGTGCTGCCCATCACGAAGCCACCCAAAAAAGCAAGAGACTGGGCCATGCTGGGAGAACAGCGGGAAGCGGCGGAGATCGTGGTCAAGTGCTACGCACTGGGCACACACAAGGCGCTGGGCTTTGGCCGGGAGCGCCTGGAGGAGACGATCAAAGCCACGGAAGCTGTGTTCCGGGAGTTTGGAGAGTGGGCAAAGGGCGGGGACTACTTCGGGTACGCCATGCTGGCAAGACGGCTGACGGAAATTCTCGGTGAGCCGGTGGAAGTGGACGAAAGCAAGGCTGACGAGCCGATTTTCAGCAGAACGCTGGACTGAGGGTGTTAGAGGGAGACGGCGAACAGAAAGCCGGGAACGGGAGGCGACGATGCAGTTTGAGAGCGTGAAACACATAGCCCAGTATTACAAGGCCATTCCGGGTATGCTGCGCTTGTTACAGCAGGAGCGGGAGGAGCTGGAGGGCAATTACTATGGGCTGCGTGGGCTGGCGTATGACGGGACGCCGCACAGCTCGTCGCCGGGGAAACCGACGGAAGAAGCGGGCCTGCGGGCGCTGGAAAGCGGTGTGGGCGACCGGCTGGCAGAGATCAAGGCGAACGAGATGGTTTTGAGCGCGGACGCAGCGGCCATCCGGGGCTGCCTGGACGCCGTAAACGGTAGGTACAAGCAGGTGATCTTGATGCGCTATGTGCGTGGTTACAGTTGGGCAAAAACGGGTGTCAGAATGAACGCACCGGACAGCACCGTGAGAAACTGGCACGAGCGGGCTATGGAGCGTTTTGGCGAGGCCCTGGAGGAACTGCCGGGGGCGGCGGAGCTGGCCGCCCGCGCCGCGCGCGCGCGTACATAATAAGCGCCGAAAAATTTTGTGCGGGGAGCAGGATGATTTTGGGGCTGTGTCTGCCGCCCACCGGGACGGATTTTCGCAGGGGCGAGCCGCCGGAAACCAGCCCTAAAGGAAGTTTTCTGAACCGACTATATGCGCGGCGTGTTCAAGTTTCCACAAAGCGGGGAAAGGCTGTGGAAAAACAATTTGCGAATGGAGGAAAAGCCTGTGGGTTTTGTGAGAACGATAACCGGAAGCGTGGGTAGGTACTTAGCTCGGCGGCGGCGGATACGGGCACTGCGGAGCTGGTATAGATACCTGTACAGGAGCGGGAAAAGATGAAAGAACCCCGGCGGGCCGTTTTGTTACGGTCTGCCGGGGGTTTTGTTTCGCTTTTTGAGATTTTGATAACGCTTTTTCCCGTTCTGATAACGGCGTCAGGGTTCCGGGGGTTCGTCGGGCGTATTGAGTTCGAGGGGCTGGCCCTCCCGCTTCATGCGCTCAATACAAGCCTGTATCACATAGCCCTGGACGCTCTGATCGGCGGCCTTGGCGGCGGCGCGGATGGCCGCGCCGATGGACTTGATCGGGCGGACGCTGATATAGTCGCACTTGGCGTTGTAACGGTCGTTGCCGCGCCGCCTGTATTCTGGAACTGGCATAGGTCATTCCTCCTCCTGGGGTTCGTTATAGCCCGTCAGGTCGATCATGGTGATCTCCGGGGGCTGCGGGGTGAGTTTGTAATAGCGCCCGTTTTCGTAGTGCTGGTCGGTTACGCCGTCGAACCAGGTAATATCTCCATGCTGAGCCTGGGCGGCCTCCATGCTTTGCCGCGCCTGCTGCTCGGTCAGGCCGTCAAAGGTGAGGCGCTGGCCGTCGGCAAACTGAGCCACAAGGCGGAACGCCGGGAAAATCTGCTGTGTGTTGTCCATGGGGTGCCTCCTGTCTTGTCGCATTATAACACGAAATAGTGCGCAGGTCTATTCAAACTCGGATAAATGCTGGAAAAGGGCCTGTTCAATCCCGCGGCGCTGGCACTCGCCGGTGCGGTCAAGCTGTATGCTGCCGTCTTGACCGGCGGAAATGGTGCAGCCGCACTTCCAGATATACATGGCCTGCGTGATGATGTCCAAAGTCAGATAATCGCAGAGGGCGAGATCATAGGGGGTAACAGAGGAACTGGAGCCGCCATTGAATAGATTGTGAGCGGAGCGGATGGCTGTAAATTGACTGTCAGACAGTTCCGCCCGGCGGGCGACGGACAAAATACCGGGGAAACTGATACCGTCGGGGCAAATTTTGCGTCGGGCGATGTCACACAGCGTTTTGTCGGCGGAAAGGATATAGACGGCGGCCATGTATCCGCCGTCCCGCTGGCGAGCGGGGGCGGAGCTGGCGGCCAGGGATATGAGTTCACAGTAGCGGGCATAGTGGTTCTTGTGGTCAATCATTGGGATACCTCCTGTTCGTTTGGCTCGTAGTAGGCCACGACTTCACCGGTCACGCTGTCGTGGCGGCTGATGATGGTATAGCCGAACTGTGCAAGATCGTCGCGGGCAGCCTGGAGGACGGCGGCCTGATATTCCGGGCCGCGCTGTGCAAAGCGGTCGGGCTTTGTGTAGCGGCGGCGGAAGCCCTCAACAGAGGATGCGGGAACCTGGTATTTTTTGAACTTTTCATACAGAATTGACATGGGGCAATCTCCTTCAATTCTCTGCTGCGCTGTCGCCCATGGGGACAACGCGCCATTCTTCGGGGCGAGTTTTGGCGGAACGGATTGCTTCAAGGGGTTCCCTGCTCTCGCAGATGGCGGCCTGTTTCCAACGGTAGCTTTGGCAGGTTCGATTTTTAGTCTGCTCCTCACGGACGATATGAAGCTGCTTGTATTCCAGAACATACATATTTGCGGCCTTTCTGCCCTTTACCCTGGGCGGCGGGTTTTGTATGGGGTGCCGTCGCTTTGTGCCGGTGCGGCGGCTCCAAGGTGTCCGGGTATCATTTTCGTGGGGTCACGAAAACGGTTGTCAATCAAGGCCAAGGGCGCGGCGGGCGGCCTGCTCTGCGTTGGGGGTCAACTGCCGCTGCCATGCGCTGTACCGGGGAGACCAGCGGAAGCCGTTGGATTTGAGTGCGGCGCGGGTATCCTCGTCGGGCTTTTCGTCAAAGAGGATTTGGAGCCGGTCGGCCTCCAGGTTGCGGACGATCTCGCCCCCATCGAATTTGGTGTTTTCGGCGGGCTGTGTCTGCTGGGCGGCTCGGCTGTCCAGCTCGGAAAGGCGGGTTTCCACCCGCTTGATCTTGCCCCGCAGGCTGGAAAGCTCATAGTCAGGCATGGGCTTTTGCGCCCAGGAATAGGCGCTTTGGATGGCGGCGTCATTTTGGGCGGCGGTTTCATCGCTCATGCCGGGGAAGCCCTTCAAGGTCTTGTGCTTGCGGTAGTAGGCGTTCATGGCCTTGCCGGTGTCCAGCCTTTTTTGTAACTGCTGGAGCTGATCGGTGAGCATTTCACGGGCGTGGGGGTCGGCCAGATCGACGGGGCCGGAGCCGACGGTTTTGATTTTGTGCAAGATGGCCTCGATCTCTTTGTACTCCTGCCACAAGCTGTCCTCGCGGGCGTTCTGGCGCTGCTTTTTCTTCACCGGGAAGTTGGAACCGCCGGAAACAAGGATACTGGGACAGCTTGCGCCGTTGCGGTTGTAGTCGTTCGTCCACTGGGCGAGGCGGCGGGCGTAGCGGTCAAGTAGGGCGTCCAGCTTGCCGTGGTAATAGGGACTTGTGGCGGCCTTGCAGCGCTCAACCAGGGCGGCGGCTTTGTCCACGCTGGCCCGGTATTCGTTTGTGGCGCGGCCTGCGGGGTAGTCTCGCATGGACATCATCTCGTGCGCCCGGCGGGCCGTCTCCTCGTCGATGGGGTAATATTTGACGGCGGGGGCCTCCTGGGCTTGCTCCTGGGGCTGTGCGTCGTTGTGACCGGTGGCGTCAATGATCTCGTCCAGATCGGCGGTCAATAGGCTTTGCTGTTCGTACATGGCTTTTCCTCCTTGGTTTTGGGTGGTGGGGTTATTGGTCGGCTTCCTTGGCCGCCTCCGGGGTGTCGGAATAGTTGTAATCAAGTCCGTGCTGCTCCATGAGATCGGAAACCGCCTGACCCGTCAGGCCGGAGAAGCAAAGGGTCTCGTCAACAACCGTCGCCCCCAGCGTGGCGGCAAGGTCGGACAGGCTGCCGAAGTGGTTCAGGACTGCGGCATAGATTTTGGGTTGCGGCATGGTAGAAACCTCCCTGTTTTGGATTTGGGTTTTGGCCCATGAGCGCCCCCGCCCTGGTGGGAGCGGGGCCGGGCTTGCACCGGCGGCGCGTTTTGCGTCGGCCTTGCGGGCTTACAGTTTGAGAAGCCGCCGGGCGGTGTCCTCGTCGATGTAGTTTGACCATCCGGCACGGTGAAGCTCCTCGGCGGCTTGGGAAAGGGTGATTGTGCCGTTCTGGACATCCTCGCGCAGACTATCCAGAATATTTTTGATGGGGAACGGCTCTTTGCGCATGGTATCAGCTCCTTTTGGGGTTTTGTGGTTGGCCCTGTGGCCTGGGGTCGGGTCGCTTTGTCCGGTGCGGCCCGCGAAGGTGTCCGGGGTTTGTGGTCAGTCAAGACAGGTTTCAAAGCTCATGCGGTACTGCTCTTTGAGCTTGTCATAGGCGCGGCGGGTGACGGTGTATGTGCTGCGCTGCTCGTCGTAGGATATACCGCGCCCGCGGAGCTGCGGGAGATCGTCGCGGAGCGGACGGAGATAATAATACTTGCCGTAGTATGAAAGACTGGCGGAAAAGTCGCAGCCCGTCGGGGCCTTTTGCATTTCGTAGCAATAGGAATATTCACCGGGTTTGTCTGCGTGAACGGCAGGGGACTTTGCCGCCTCCAGTGCTTCATAGTCGGGAGCGTGGCCGAAAAGCTCACCTGTTTCGGTGTCGTAGCGGGCAACGGTAAACTCCGGGACAAAAAGCGTTGTCTGCTCGTTGATCTGCTGGGCGTAGCCGCCGGGGA
>DXUR01000690.1 GCA_019417795.1 Clostridiales bacterium
GCCGACATTCGGCAGTCCGACGATACCTAATTTCATAGTTTTCTCTATCTCCTTATTTTTCAAGGGTTTTCGGCACTTGAACGGCGCTTACTGTACCATTACTGTACCATTTTGATTTTGCTGCACTTTTTCAAATTGTAATACGGCTTTTGACATGGAATCATTCGTCACATGAACGTAGCGATCCATCGTCGTTTTGATGCTGGCATGACCGAGCAATTTTTGCAGCACTTTTGGCTGCATCCCGCTTTCGATTGCACGCGTTGCATAGGTGTGGCGCAATGCGTGCATGCAGAATTGCCGGATTCCTGCCTCATCGCACAGTTTGTAAAGGTGGGTATCATAGGAACTGTTTTTCGCCGGTTCCCCGGTACGCTAGTTGATAAAAACAAGATCACGCATACACAGGCTTGCAGTTTCTCCCGTGCGCCGATCCATGTATTCCAGCGTGGAGTTGAGCAGTTCAGATTCCTTTCGCTCCGAAACCTGAGAATAAAGCTGTTTCAAGATGTCGTAAGCATGGCTTGTCAGCGGGATGGTGCGATAGCTGTGCTGCGTTTTCGGAGGACCTGCGCGCCACACCTTCTGTTTATGCCGAAACTCCAGCGTCTTATTTACCGTAAGAGTTCTTGCTTTCCAGTCGATGGCATCCCATGTCAGCCCGATCACTTCACCTGTCCGCAGCCCTGTTTCTAAAATCAGGGCATACTGCGCATAGTTGTGGGAGCGTTTGGCTGCCTTCATAAATTTCTGCTGCTCATCCGTTGTAAGACATTTGATGTCATCCACAGCGCGGACGGGCTTGGTAAAGTGAACGCCGTCCATCGGATGCTTCTGGATCATGTCGTTCATCACAGCAGCCCGAAACATCGTTCCAATAGCAATATATGTCTGGCGGATCGTTGAACCGGCATACGATGCTTCCATTCGGTTAAAAACCATCTTGCAGTGCATCGGCTTAACATCTGTGAGCCGCATCTTACCAATCACGGGCTTTACATTGTACTCATACCGCTCCCGGTAATTTCTCTTTGTGTTTGGCGCTAAGTCTCCCACGATGTGGCTGATCCAGAACTCAAACCATTCTGTTACCGTCATATCCGGCGGAGCAAACACATCCTCATGACGGTCTGCATACTTTGCATCTTCCAGCCAGTTCCGGGTTTCTGGAAGTGAGGAAAAGCACTTGACCTGACGCTTTCCTTCGCTGCTTACAAATCTTGCGCTATATAAACCGTCCTTTCTCTGGCAGATACCCTTACCACATTCTTTGCCTTTTAGATTCTTACCCATAGAATGTATCCTTTCTGCGCTTGCGAAAAAGGACACACTACTACACATAAATTATAGCATATAACGTCCTCCTTCTCAAGCCATCGTGTGAAAAAACTCTCCACTTATTTGTAAATCTTCCGAAGCCACTTATATCACCAGTTTTTCACTGATGAACTGTTCAAACTCCTTTCGCTTGACCAGTTTCTTTGTGCCGACGAAAAGCACGAACGGGCAGTTGGGCGTTCTCAGCATACTGTCGATCTTGTTGATGCCGATGTTGCTGTATTCTGCCGCCTCCTTGGTGGTCAGTGTCATTTTCAGATGGATCGGAACGGTGCCGATGCAATTCTCCATGTAAAAGCTCCTTTCTTGGGTTTATCAGCCGAGCAGACGAGCCGCCCTTTTCAGATTGCCGGCAGCGGTGCTTTTGCGGAAGCTGTCTCCATCGAAGCGAATCGGGACGCAGACTTCCAAGATGCGGTCAAAAATGCGGCGGTCATCCAAATCGGCAGCTTGCTTCATAACGGAAAGCGGGATGTTCGTGGTGACGATCATGGGCTTGCCGGTCAGCAGCCGCTTGTCAACCACATCGAATACCCGCTCCTTACCGAAGCTGGTGTTACGCTCTGCCCCCAAATCATCCAGAATGAGGAGGTCAGGACGCATAAGCGATTTCATGTAGTGGTCACGGTCCGTGCCGAAATTACCCTGCATACGGTTGACTAAATCAGACATTCCCACAAAGAGGACAGACTCCAGACGGTCAATCAGAGCGTTGGCAATGCAGCCAGCGGCATAGGATTTTCCCGTGCCGACATTCCCGAACAGGAGCAGTCCGATCCCCGCTTTTTGAACTCGTCCCAGTTCTGCGCGTAGCCTCTCGCCTTTGCAAGTTGGGGCGTTGTAACTGTGGCTGACTCAAACCGCCAGTCAGCGGCGGGCATATCGCGGAACGCTTCGCTGCGGAGTATCGTCATATAGGACATTCGCTCATACGCGGGGAGGCTTGACGCTTACGTTTGACCACACATTCAAGGCGGAAAAAATTACACTCAATGTAAACTTTCGTAAACACAGAATGGTCTGAATCTACATTAGGTCTACACTGAGTGTAATGCTTGTGAGTATGTTTACTTATTCCAACATTAAGCGTAGTGCGGCATCGAATGGGTATCTTCCGGTACACAGCCGAGAAAGGCGACTCTTTTTGCGAAT
>DXUR01000691.1 GCA_019417795.1 Clostridiales bacterium
GGGATGTACACCAACTCCTCATATTCGGCCAGCACCTTGTCCCAAAGGGCCGTCACATCGCCGGGGGACGGCTGGGAGGTGGAGACCGCCTGCCGCTCCGTCAATGCACGGAAAAACTGATCCGGCAGCAGGTCGATCCCCTCGTAATACGCCTGTCCCTCGATGATGACCGGCATCGGCAGGACGAAAACGTTCATTTTCTGCGCTTCTGCCTGTGTAATGCCGCTGTTGCTGTCTGTTACAATGGCTGTTTTCATGCGTTTGCTCCTTATGTGTGAACGGGTTCTTTCAGATCCGTGTTCATGATTTTGCGTACCGTCACGGCGCAGCAGCTCTTTCCATATACTTTTCTGCGGCCTGCGTAGATTTTTTATTATAACAGATACCCAGAAAATATTTCAACACTTTTTCACTCGATTGGGCTGAAAATATCCCACATTTCAATGCAGTGCCTTTGTGGGACACACCTTCGTGCACTCATAGCAGAGTATGCACTCTGTTCCGTTTTTCCGCTTGCGGGCTTCCCTGTTGACCTCCACATCCATGGGGCAGGCCCGCAGGCACTTACCGCAGTGGACGCATTTGCTCTCATCGCAGTGGACGCGGAGCAGAGAAAAGTAGCTCATGGGCTTGAGAAAAACCGCAACAGGACAAAGATACTTGCAGAACGCGCGGTTATCCTTAAAGGCGAACGCCAGAGCAATGCCCGCAAGGTAATAGAGTGCGTTCCCGGCGAGGAACAGCCAGAACATGATCTGTTCCAGATGCGCAACTTTCATCAGGAACAGCCCAGACACCAACGCCAGAGACAGTGCAAACATCACATAGCGCAGAACGCCCAGTTTTTCCCTACGCGGCTTCTGCGGTCGCTTGTAGGGCAGAAAGTCCAGCGCCATAGCCGTCCAGCAGGCGTAGCCGCACCAGCCGCGCCCGAACAGCAGCGGGCCGAAGATCTTTGCCACGGCGTAGTGGATGGTCGCCGCCTCGAAGGTGCCGAGAAACAGATAGTACCAGAACCCCTCGATCTGCATATTCTCGCGGGAGATCACGCCGAGGTACAGCAGCATATAGCCGCCTACCGCCAGCTGCACAAAATGGCGAGCATAGCGTTTCCCGGCGGTAAAGAGCGCTGTTCCCAATGCCATACAGCCGCCGATGTAACTGAAATTCAGCAGATAGAATAAATTGTCCTTCGTGAACCATAGCGTGACCGCTACTGCTTCAAACAACAGAAACAGCAGCAACGATGGCACATATTTGCGAAGTCTGCTATCGTTTTTCATTGTTTTCCCTCTGATCTCCCGCAATTTTCCAAACACTTTCTATTATTTTACATCATCAAGCTCCAGGCCACAATTCTTTTTTCTGTCCGCAGTTCCATGCGGAGACTTTTTGGTTTTCCTAACACTGCCGCCCGCCATCGTAGAAGGAGAGCGACGTGCAGGCGAAGAAATACTTCACGCCCAAAGCAGCTTTTTGGCCAAGTTCTTCAGCCAATGGACCCGCTCCTTTGGCGCACCGGCCGCCGCTGCGGGGATATGCGGATATTGCTGCATAAATGTATCCTGAGAATCAAAGGGCACGGCACTGTGCTTGCGGCAATAAGAGCCATCCGGAAGCATCAGGCTCGCCTTTGCCGTGTCCCGCAGTTGAGAATTTAAGATCCAACAGAGCTGTTCCCGTATGCACGTTGCCATACTTCGTTTATTATAGGAAAGACCGGAAAAAACCGATAGACAGCCCCGGTAAAAGGTATGTAAAATTCTGGTCAAGTGCGTCAGCCATGCCATTCCGAACCCGACGGACTCTCAAAAAAAACACCGGCGGGATCAGATCCTGCCGGTGTCCGCTTTTACCACTTCAAAGGGGATAGTTTCCGAAATTGCCGTGTCCTGACGGCGCACAATTCCGCGTAATAACTCAGATACTGCTTTTTCAGTTAACGCTGTGACTCCTGATTTTTACAGAAGCTCGTCCAATACGGGCAGTCCAGATGACAGCCTTGGCAATACTGACCGCAGTGTTCCTGACAGGGAAGCATTTACAGCACCTCGCTTTTCTCCGGATACTTTTATTGTAAGGCTTCCCCTTCCGGCAGGCAAACCAAGTGTTTGTAAAACCGACGCAAGTTCTGTGACAGGAGTGAAAACCACTAAAAATTCCGCCCTAATATTCAGATTCATCAGAAAGGCACGGCTGCCGCAGCTCACTGCGTGGAACCCGCAGTCCTCGCTTCCCCATAGAGTAAGCAACCCGCTGTTGCGGAATACACGATGATAGAATTTTTATTCCTACCAGTACCCTACGAAACCATGCGTCCACTGAAACTGCTGTGTGCTTCTTTGAAAAACGCCGGGTGTGTACTCCTCGACGGGGAGCAATTACGCTCCCTCATGTTCTTCCAACAAATCGGTCATATTTTTCAAACCGATGCCCAATGTGGAGGTATTGTGCAGCAGCGCGGATATTGCGGGCGGCAGTACCCCCG
>DXUR01000692.1 GCA_019417795.1 Clostridiales bacterium
GGAACAAAGGGCGCACTTCTATACATAGTCTGACGACCATGTATCGTGCGTCCTGCGGAGCCGCCCCCTGACCGCTGACAGCATCAGCAATCCGGGGGCCTGCGTCACTTCGTTCCGTACAAGGGGCTGCACCCCTTGCGCCGCTAAAGCGGCTATCCCTGCGCACCCGATGAAAAGATACACCCGCTTTGCGTCTGCATCTTTTCATCGGGTTTGATAGACGAATACCGACACCCTGACCGTTATCCATACGGTCATTTTTATTTCAGAGCAAAGGAGTGAGAACATGAGCAAATCTTTGGAAGAATTGCAGAGAGAGTACGAGGAAAACACCGTCAAACTGGAACAGGAAAAACGAAAGTTGCGCCGACTGGAAAACCGAAAATCCTATCTGGACAGCGGTTCCCGCAAACAGCGCAGCCATCGGCTGATTACCCGTGGGGCGGCGATTGAGAGCGTCATGCCGGAAGTGAAGATACTGACCGAGCAGGAATTTTATTCCCTGATGGAGCGCATTGCCGAATGGCAGCCGGTTCAGAACATGGTACGGCTTGCGGTTGAAAATCACAGCCAGCCGCAGGATGGTAACTGACGATGGCGCTTTATCATTTAACGGTCAGCCAGATCAGACGCAGCGCCGGACAGAGCGCCATTGCCGCCGCAGCTTACCGGGCCGGGGAGTGTCTTTACAGTGATTACTACGGCGAGTACAGTGACTACACCCGCAAGGGCGGCGTGATCTGTTCCGAAATTTTGTTGCCGCCCCATGCCCCGCTGGAATACCAGGACCGGGCGACCTTGTGGAATACGGTGGAACAAGTAGAGAAACACAAGAAAGCGCAGCTTGCTTACAGCTTTGATATTGCTTTGCAGAATGAACTTTCGATGGAAGAAAACATTGCGCTGGCGAGGGAGTTTGTGCAGCGCTGTCTGGTGGACAAAGGAATGGTTGCCGATTTTGCCGTCCATGCCCCGGACAAGGAGGACGGAGGCATCCCCAACCCGCACTTCCATGTGATGACGACCATGCGCCCCATCAATCCAGACGGCACATGGGGACAGAAGCAGCGCCGGGAATATGTGCTGGATGATGAGGGAAACCGGGTGCTGGATAGGAACGGCAAGCCCATGTTCAACGCCGTACCCACTACCGACTGGGGCAGCCCGGAAACGCTGGAAGAATGGCGGGAAGCATGGTGCCGGATGGTCAATGAAAAGTTTGCGAAAAAGGGGCTGGATGTTCGTATTGACCACCGCTCCTATGTGCGGCAGGGGATTGACTTGATCCCCACCGTCCATGAGGGGCCGACTGTCCGGCAGATGGAAGCAAAGGGCATCCGTACCGACAAGGGCGAACTGAACCGCTGGATTAAGGCGACTAACCGGCTGATGCTGGACATAAAAAAGAAAATTAAATCCCTGTTCGGCTGGATTTCAGAAGTCAAAGAGGAACTTTCCAAGCCTAAGACACCGAGCCTTGCCGACCTGCTGATCTCCTATTATCAGGACAGAAACGCCGGGGCATGGAGCCAGAAAGCTAAGGGCAAGAACCTGAAAGAATTTGCGGAAGCGGTCAACTACCTGATGGAAAACAAGCTGCTGACGCTGGAAGCGTTGGAATCCCGCCTGTCTGCTGTCAGCACAGAGTTTGACACATTGAGCGACACTATGAAAGCGAAGTCAGCCCGGATGAAAGAATTGCAGGAGTTGATACGGCAGGCCGAGAACTACAAGCGGCTGAAGCCGGTGTATGACGAGCTGAACGGTATCAAGTGGAAAAAACAGCGGGAGAAATTTGAAACCGCCCATGACGCTGATCTGCGGCTGTTTTATACGGCCCGCCGGATTTTGAAAGAGAAGCTGGACAGGAAGCCCATCACCCTGGCCGCATGGAAACAGGAATATGACCGGCTGCAAGCGGAGTATGCCAAGCTGTCCCCGCAGTATAAGCCGCTTCGGGAGGATTTAATGAAAATGCGCCGAGTACAGTACTGCGTTGACCGGGTATTGCAGCGGCGGCAGCCAGAACAGGAAGCGCCGAAAAAGAAACAGGATATAGAACTATGACATTTACGGGAGGAAGCATTTGAATGTGTTTGAAGCGGTGAAGCAGTCCGTCACTACCCGGCAGGCTGCTTCTTACTATGGAATACGGGTAGGGAGAAATGGCATGGCCTGCTGTCCATTTCACAATGACAGAACGCCCAGCATGAAAGTGGACAGCCGCTACTATTGCTTCGGCTGCGGCGCTTCCGGGGATGTGATCGACTTTGCCGCTTCCCTGCATGGTTTGGGAAAACGGGATGCGGCGGTCAGACTGGCAGAGGATTTTTCAATCCCCTATGACGGAGCCATCCGCACACCGGCAGCAAAGAGAACGCCGCCCAAGCCTACGCCGGAGCAGAGGTTACGGCAGGCGGAACAGCATTGCTTCAAAGTGCTATGTGACTATCTGCATCTATTGGAACGCTGGAAAATCGAATAT
>DXUR01000693.1 GCA_019417795.1 Clostridiales bacterium
GCAAAGGTAAGAACTTTTACGATAAAGGGCAAGGTATAAATGCGGAGCCGCTTACAAACCTTCACATAAGGTTCACTCTAATGGCACTTAGAAAGAATGTGCAAAATTTTAACAAAATAATTAAAAACTACAAAATGAAAGTTAATCAAAAGGGAATGGACGCCCTTCATCGTCCATCATTTTTTCAGTCGCTCAACTCTAAAATGAGCTGTCCGATCAATGATCTTCCTCAGATCGAGTCTTACATCACCCTGGATACTTCTATCAAGGGCTTTACCGAGGCCTACAGAAAGCGTTTGGCTATCGGAAAGAAATGTGCGGATGAACTGAAAGCGCTGACTCCGGGTATCTCCATCGCCGTGGAATTTGACGGCAAAGGCAGAGAGATTGACAACATCAAGGGGGCTACTGGCTTGGGACTCATTGACATCGATGGGCTGGATGAGCTGGAATTGGAGGCGGTCTTCAGTAAAGCTTCTCTTGCCAGCTACTCCTGCTGCATCTACCGCACCATCAGCGGTCATGGTTTGCGCATCTTCTTCAAATACAAAAGACCGGATGACTGCAAGCTGTCGATGATCGACCTCTACGAGTTGTCTCTTAACAAGGCTATCAACTTCTACGAGATGCTCTTGGGGAAGGAGGCTGACAGGAAGTGTACAGACTTCACCCGCCTTTCGGGGTTGGCTCATGATGAGAAGGCGTTCTTCAACTGGGATGCTGCTCCCATCTGTATCTCTGACGGGGATATCCACAACTTTGAACTGAAGAACACAAAGCCTACTCCACCTCACGACGCCGCTGCTGTCAAGAGAACCAGAAAACCGGGTGGCGGCAGAAAGAAAGCATCGAGCATCTGCCAAAAACCTACCATGGCCTTGGTGGCTCCTCATGTAGAGAATCTCATGAAGCAGTGGGGATTGGCATTTGAAAGTGGCAGTCACAATGATTACGTCAACCGATTTGCCTGGACCTGCAATCTCTACGGCATCCAGAAGGAGGAGGTGATAGTCTATGCCCAGGAGCATTTCTGCGGCGACTATGCCCCAGCCATCAGCGTGATCAACTCCTGCTATAAGCATGGCACCAGCCGCTTCGGTTCCTGGACTTTCTATACCAAGGATCAGGATCTGCCAGCCCGCCCTACCATCCGTTTCATCAAGCAGTGGCTGCTCTCCCGTCTGGAATTCCGCCGCAACAAGATGACATCCAAGATTGAAATCCGCAATCTCCTCATAGAAAACGCCAAATACAAGAAGTGGACCAACTTGGAGGATACCATCAAGAACTCTATCTGGGTGGAGATGAACGAATCTAACATGGAAGTTTCTATGAAAAAGTTGGAGGCCATCATCGACAGTGATTTCAGCATGGATTTTGATCCGTTGGAAGAGTACCTGAAAGGCTTGGCACCTTGGGACGGTGAGCATGACTACATCGGCGAACTGGCTGACCGCATCACCATCGAAGAGTTACCGGGTTACTTCCACGACCAGGAGCAGTTCCGCTATTTCTTCAAGAAATGGTTTGTCGGCATGGTTGTGGGTTGGGTGAATCCTACAGTGATAAACCAGACCATCCTCATCTTAGTGGGCAAAGGTGGTATCTACAAGACCACTTTCTTCAACTATCTGCTGCCGCCAGTTCTCAGAGCGTACTTCCTCAACGATTCTTCTGCCAACTACATGGACAAGGATTTCCTTGAGGCGTTCTTCAGCATGGCACTGATCTGTCTGGACGAGTTGGAGGCCATCTTCGGCAAGAACCTGAGTGCCTTCAAGAGCAACATGACCAAGCAGAAATTCTCCATCCGCCGTCCTTACGACAAGTACCGTTCGGAGCTGAGACACAGGAGTTCATTGGCTGCCACGAGCAATTCGATACAGATTATCCCGGATGAGGAGAACCGCCGCTACTCTCCTTGGCAGGTGAAGTGCATCGTCAGTCCGATAGAGAATCCTCTTGAGTACGACAAAATCTATGCTCAGGCTGTGGCGCTCGGTCAGAAGGTGGTGGAGAACCGCAAAAAGGGTTTGAAGAACGACTGGGTATATTGGTTGACCAACGAGGACATAGAGAAAATGAAGGTGCACAACAGATACTTCATGGTTGTCAACTTGTCTGAGGAACAGGTGAAGCGTTTCTACACCGTGCCAGACATAAAGAAAGCTGAGCAATATGGCACCAGACTGAAGTTCCGATACAATGCGGAGATCATGGAGCGTATCTGTACCAATCCTGCAATGCGCCAGAACATGACTCCTCAGAGTATCGGCTACACCATGTCAAGACTTGGTTTCCCTAAAGCTCACAGAAGCAAGGGAAACGGCTGGTGGGTCATAGAGAAAGAGGGTGCTGAGATCAATACCGATGCGCTCTTTTCTATGGCGGATGCACGTTCAAAAGAGGAGGATTGCAAATAACTTATTTAGAGGTCGGAAATGACTTATTTACGAATTGGAAATGACTT
>DXUR01000694.1 GCA_019417795.1 Clostridiales bacterium
CTTCGGCTCCTTCCCACCGAAAGCCTGCTCTTTGGTCTGCGCCTCCGGCGTAACACCGATCATATGGAAAAGAGCAATACCGCCAGAAGATGCTGCGGTGGCACTGAACTGCTTCAGGATCTCATTGGTCATCCCCTTCGCCGGGATGCCTTCCAGTGCCCACACCCGGTCTGCCACAATGGAGCCATACGCATAGGAGACCAGGTTATAGATATCCTCTTCCTGGAAATACTCAGGCTTGATATCGGCTCCCAGCTTCACCAAGCCCTGCGCATACCGATTTTCAGGCACATGCAGCCCGAAGTAGGGTGCCCGTCCCGCAATGCCGCACAGCAGTTCCAGCGGGCCGGCATAGCGATTGGTTCTAGCTCCGATAATGGAGTTGTAATAGCAGATAACGTTGGATTCCGCACTGGCAAACTGCTGACCAAAGGAGGGTGCAACACCGATATGGTAGGGTGCGCAGGACCACGTGGGAACAGCGCCCATCTTTACATGCGCAGCCTCGATGCGGCGGGTCGCCGCCATGGTCTCCACATCATGCTTTTGGCGGTCCCACAGATTAATGTCGCAAGCGGTGGCGTTTGTGGTGGTCGGAACAGAGAACTTTGCGCCCTTATTCGCAAGGTGTTCGGCAAATGCGACCTGCGCCTCGCCGGCATAGACCGTGCTGTCATCATGACAGCCGACAATTTCAACAAAGTTCTCAACATCATAGAATGATGCAAGATCGCACAGCGCCTGCATGGCCTGCTGGCGCATTTCGCCATGCTCACCATTCAGCATCGCTTTTTCATAATCAGTCAGTCTCATCATAATCTCCTTTCTAATTCCCCAAGATTTTTATTGATCACGCCGTGGTCTTGCAGCTATATCTGTCCTCCCTTTTTTCGTTTTTATTTACTGGTCCATCACTTGCTTTTGGTCTAGAGCCCCCTTGATCTTGCTCTAGATGACGCGCTGTTTCATTACAGAAATTCACTGAAAAAGATCAGGCTGGTCGATCCGGCCAAATGTATAAGTAAGATCCACCGTAGCGCAGACCGCATCGGGTTCCAGACTCTGGGCGATCTTCTGCACCTGATTGATGAGCCGCTTCCTGCAATAACAGGTCAGGCTTGCGCCGGAATCATTCAGCACAACTCTACAAGGCAGCTTGGACTGCAGCTGTTTTGCCATCGCCTCCGGCCACCGGGCATAGATCACCGCAGCACTGCGCCGGTCGATCTCGTAGACCTTATCGATGGCGATGACGCACACATAGAGATCCATGACAGAATACAGGAATAGATCCCAATTCTTCAACAGGATCGAACCAACGGTAATGATGATGAAGTCACCGACCAAAAGGATGTTACTGATGGGAAGATTGGGATATTTCCGCACCACCAAGCGGCCAACCACAGTCGTTCCACCGGTGGTAGCTCCCGCTTTCAGGATCATACCCAGGCCAATCCCCATCATCACACCGCCGATGACAGACGCAAGCAGGATATCCTGCGTCATAGGCTGGAGGACCATTGCCAGTTGATCCATTAAAATGGAGTTGAGAAAGACGGTCAGTGCCGTGTACACCAATAGCTTCTTACCCAGATAAAACACGCCGATCAAAACCAACGGGATATTGATCACCAGATTCAGAACGCCAATTGGAATGCCAAACAGCGCTTTTGTGACAACGGCAATGCCAGTCACGCTGCCCGGTATAATCTGGGCGGGGTCCAGAAACCATACCACAGAAAGAGAGTACAGAATACACCCTACTACGATCCACAGGACCTCGTTGGCAATTTGCTTTGTCTGCAAGTTCTTAACCATCTTCCTCGTTACTCCTTACTTCTCTGCAACGGTTTCCCTGCCTTGGCGATAGCACTCCATATTGCTGGGAATGTTGCGGCCTTTCTTGGAGAAGTAATGGTCAAGTCCTTCGCCGAACTTCTCCGGCTCAATGAGCCCGGTCGCCTGCATCATGGCTCCCAGCATCACCAGGTTGGCCGCACGGCCATTCTCCAGGCTGTTGGCGATGTTGGTGGCATCTACCTCGAACACATGGACATTCTTGGGATACTCACGCTCGCTCATCAGGCTCTTGTTGACGATCACATAGCCACCATCCCGCATATCGCCGATGAACTTATCGTAGGATGGCTCGTTCATGGCCAGCAGCACATCCAGCTTCGTGGGATAGGGGCTGCCAATCTCCTCATCGGAGATAACAATACTGCAGCTGGCCGTGCCACCGCGCATCTCAGCGCCGTAGGAAGATGTCCAGCTGACGTTCTTACCTTCCCGGGCGGCCACATCGATCAGAATCTTGCCGGCAGTCAGGATGCCTTGACCGCCAAATCCTGCTAAAATCATATCAGCCATTGTTTTTACCTCCGCGATCAACATACACGCCCAGGGGGAAGATCTTCTCGTTCTCATTCTTGATCTTTTCCATGGCAGCCACAGGGTCCATCTTCCAG
>DXUR01000695.1 GCA_019417795.1 Clostridiales bacterium
GTCGCCGGTACAAAGCAGTACAAGAGCAAGAAAATCAACAGCCTGTCCTATATCCTTTTCTCCCTGGGCGGAACAGGGTCGTACCTTGTTTTCTTCGCTGATCCCCAGGGCTGGGCACAGACCATGTTGGGAAATGGAACCGAGCAAAGCTATATCGACACCATGCAGGCGACCGCAAACGCGGGAATCTTTATCGCCATGTTTGCCGCTCTCCTTGTAACAGCTTCTATCAGTGCATTTGTGGGCTGCAAAATGCTGAAGAAGCAGTTTGAAAAAGCAGGTATTACAGCATGATGGGTAACACCGTCAAGAAAGGGCTTTGGCTTGACCCGCGGGCCAAGCTCTTTCTTATTTTAATGTGCGTACTGTGTTCCATGTTCGCACCTTCCCTTTCGTATCAGTTTGCACTTGTCCTGCTGATTGCTGTATTGGGAGTGCTTTGCGGAAAATGGAAATATTCCATAAAAGGGGTCTGCTTTTATGCCGTGGTCTGTGTACTGACGGTCTGGATCATGGCGGCCATGACGGGGACGCTACGGACCATGTTTGTTGCGTTCCTTGGACTGTACCATAAAGTTTATGCTTGTGGGATGCTGGCAGGGATTGTCCTGTCCACAACGAAAGTCAGCGAGTTTTTATCTGCCATGAACCGCATCCATGCCCCGAAAAAATTTGTCATCACATTTGCGGTCATGCTGCGCTATATTCCAACTATCCAGGAGGACTGGCATTTTGTTAAGGACGCCATGCGGATGCGGGATGTATCGCCCTCCCTGGGCGGATTCCTTTCCCATCCGGGGATGACGGTAGAGTGTATTTATGTGCCGCTGATGATGATGGCCTCCAAAGCAGCGGACGAGCTTTCCATTGCCTCTGTTACTCGCGGGATTGAGAATCCCAATCCCCGGACCTGCCTTGTCCAGATAAAATGCGGGATTGCAGATTGGATGGCGATGTTGATTGCTGTTGCTTTCTTTATTTTTGAATTATGTATGCGGGGAGGTGTGACCGGGTGATTGAATTTGAAAATGTATCATTTTCTTATGAGGGACAGGAGCATGGCGGTCTGCATGGAATCAGCCTGAAAATTGCAGACGGGGAATGTGTCTTGTTCTGTGGCCGTAGCGGGTGTGGAAAAACAACGGTCACAAGGTTGGTAAACGGCCTGATTCCACAATTTTACCAGGGAGAACTTCAAGGGCGTGTGCTGGTGGACGGACAGGAAATCAGCAACCTGCCCATGTATCAGATCGCCGCAAAGGTGGGCTCCGTCTTTCAGAATCCCCGGACGCAGTTTTTCAATGTGGATACGGACAGTGAGATTGCGTTTGGAATTGAAAATGAAGCCAGGCCGGTAAAGGAACTGGAGGAACGGGTAGAACAGACAACAAAAGATTTGCATATTGAAAAGCTACGGAACCGCAATATTTTTGAATTGTCTGGTGGGGAGAAACAGAAAATCGCGTTTGCGTCTGTCTATGCCATGAACCCGGAAATCTATCTGCTGGACGAACCATCCTCGAATCTGGACATGGCTTCCATCCAGGAATTGAAAGAACATCTGCGGCTGATAAAAAGCCAGGGGAAAACCATTTTGATTGCGGAGCACAGACTCTATTATCTGATGGAGCTGGCAGATCGCATTGTTTATCTGGAAGATGGAGAAATAGCAAGGATTTTTACGCCGGAGGAATTTCTCCGGCTGCCCGAAACCGAACGGGAACACATGGGGCTGCGGGCGGTTGATCTGGCAAGGGTGCTCCCTCCGGCCAGTCATCCGCCTATTTCCTCTCCCACATTAGCACTCCATGATGTTACTCTGCGCTATAAAAAACGGACGATTCTACACCAGATTGCTCTTTCTGCGGCAAAGGGGGAAGTCATTGGGGTGGTCGGTCATAATGGAGCCGGAAAGACCACGTTTTCTCGCGCCCTGTGTGGGCTTCATAAAGACTGTGAAGGCGCGTTCCTTTGGGACGACCAGCCGATGGAACACAAGGCGAGGTTGAAACGCTCTTATATGGTTATGCAGGATGTGAACTATGAATTGTTTGCGGAGAGTGTGGGGGCAGAATGTTCCTTCGGAATCCGAAACCCGGATCAAGATTTAGTAGAGGAAACCATGAAGGAATTGGGGCTTACAGCCTACCGGGAACGCCATCCCAACACGCTTTCCGGTGGACAGAAGCAACGTGTGGCTGTGGCAGTCAGCATGATCTGTGGAAAAGATTTGCTGGTGTTCGATGAACCCACCAGCGGCCTGGACTTTGACAGCATGGCGCAGGTGGCAGGTCTGATAAAACGGTTATCCGAACAGGGGAAAATCATTTTTATTGTCACCCACGATTTTGAATTTGTCTGCCGTACCTGCTCCCGTGTCCTGCATTTTGATGAAGGGGAAATGCCGGATGACATCCCTGTTGTGATGGATTCCCTTCAAAAGCTCCGGGAACCTGTCTCTTATAC
>DXUR01000696.1 GCA_019417795.1 Clostridiales bacterium
GAGCAGGATCGTCTGTGCGACACACTGGAACTGAACCTCTGCAAAGGAGACGGTTCGGAAGAAAGCTGGAGTTGCCCGCTCAATGCCGCTGAACAGGAAGTCCTGCTCCGCAAGATGGAGGCGTTCTGCCAGCTGCAGACCGGTATGAGCCTGCACGAGTACGCCCAGCAGCTTCGGGATAGTGAATCGCAGACCCCTGAGATGCAGATGTAACCGCCGTGTCCGCCCCTGTGGGCCGCTGTGTGCGCTTTTTACAGGCAGCCCGAGCGAGTACCCCACCGCGGGGATTTGAGTGGGTGTTGAACCGCTTTGTGGGGGAATCAGCATCCGACGAAAGAAAAGCAGGAGAAAGAGCCGGGGACAAAGCACCCCGGCTCGAACCACTTCTGCCCGCAGTGCGGGCAGTTTTCGGCTTTTTAGGCTGGGGACAAAATAGTGCCTTGCGGGGCGGCTTGGACCCTATAAACCGGAAAATCCCCGTGAGACAAGGGCTTTCGGCGGGGACAACACGAAAATTAGGAGGAATTTGTCAATGGAGCATAACAGCAAAATCAAAAAGGCTTTCTGGATCACTGAGGATATGGACAGAGAGATCGATGCACACCTGAAGCAGGATAACTGCAGCAGCCGAAGCGAGTTTGTGATGAATGCACTCAAGTTCTATGTCGGTTTCCTGAACACGAAGAACGCCAGTGCATTTCTGCCTGAAGTACTCTCCGCAACGCTGACCGGAACGCTGGACGGTTTCGCAGGCCGCATCAGTTCTCTGCTTTTCAAGCAGGGCGTGGACATCAACCTGATGGCGCAGATCATTGCCTATGATACCGACATTGATGAAGGAGCATATGAGCGACTGCGCGGCAAGGCCATCCGTGATATGAAGCGGACCAATGGCCGTATATCCTTCAAGGATGCAATGGACTTTCAGAAATCGGTGTAAGCGATGGCGAAGCTCGTACAGAAGAGCGGCTATATCAAATCTGGGAAAGCGGGCGGGTACATGCGCTACATTTCTACCCGTGAAGGAGTGGAGAGGTTGGCCGGAAACGGTGCGGTCACAAAAGGTCAGCGTGAGCTGATTCAAAAACTGCTCACGGACTTCCCGGATGCGGTGGAACTGTTTGAGTACGAGGACTACTGCAAAACGCCCACGCTTGGTACGGCTTCCACATTCATCACCATGGCGTTGGATGCTAACCTTCACGAAATTGACTCGGAGAGCGGATATATGCAGTACATCGCTACCCGCCCCCGCGTGCAGAAGCACGGAAGCCATGGCCTGTTCAGCTCAAGCACTTCCGTAGATCTCGCTTCGGCAATGTCAGAGCTGGAATCGCATGAGGGAAATGTGTGGACCATCATCTACTCGCTGCGCCGTGAGGATGCCGCTCGTCTGGAATTCGACAACGCCGATGCTTGGCGCACGCTCCTCATGGAGAGCGCACCGACGCTGGCAAAGTCAATGAAGATATCGCTCGATAACTTCCACTGGTATGCCGCCTTCCATGACGAAGGGCATCACCCGCACATTCACATGATGGTCTGGTCGGATGATCCGAAGGAAGGCTTCCTGACTAAGGATGGAATCGCGGCCATGCGATCCAAGCTGACCAATGCCATCTTCCGGGATGAGATGCAGCAAATCTATGAGCGCAAGGATGTGGCCTACTCAGACTTGGTGGAGGCAGCGCAGAATGCCATGCGGGAAATGATCAGCCGGATGCAGCACCAGATCTGCGACAGCCCGATCATCGAGGACAACATGCGACAGCTTGTGCAGGCACTGGAAACGACTACTGGAAAGAAACAGTATGGCTATCTCAAGAAGCCGCTGAAGCAGCTTGTCGATACCGTCGTGGATGCGCTGGCGGAGCTACCGGAGGTCTCTGAGTGCTATGAGGTGTGGAATCAGATCCATGAGGAAATGAACGTGTGCTACGGTCACAGCACCCCGTGGGAGAAACTCCCACTATCTCAACGCAAGGAGTTTCGCAAAATCAAGAACGACATCATCCGGGAGGCCGAGAATATTCGTCTCGGTCTCCCGACCTTTGAGGATGAAGGAATGCAGGATGAGCCGGAGCCGGAAAGTCAGAAGGAGGAGCATCAGTCCTACAGTGTGTACGAGCAGACGCAGCGTTACCGCGCAGCAAAGGCTGTTCTGCAGGACATCTATGCGCTGGATGCGGAACACGCAGAAGCGGTCAAAGCGCTGGAGCAGCTCTGGGAGGAGGGATATACCGTTGCGGCGCATCAGCTTGGTAAGTTCTATCGGGATGATCTCTCCACCTTGCGTGACCACGAAAAAGCGGAGCATTGGTTTCGGCGTTCGGCAGAAGCCGGTAATGATTTCTCGGAGTACGCCCTCGGGAAGCTGCTCCTCACGCAAAAACGATGGGATGAAGCGATGGAATGGCTTGGCAAGGCCGCAGACCATGGCAGCCAATTTGCACGGTATCGGCT
>DXUR01000697.1 GCA_019417795.1 Clostridiales bacterium
TTCATCACCATGCCAATATCCATAAGGCGCTGAAAGATGCTGTCCGGCTGGACCTGGTAGACCGCAATGTGGCCGAAATCGCAGACCGGCCGCAGAAACAAAAGTATTTACCGGCCCATTACTCTGCCAGTGAAGTGAACCAGCTGCTGGACAAGCTGCGTGGGCATTGGATGTACGTGCCGGTTGTCTTGTCTGTGTTCTATGGACTGCGCCGAAGCGAAGTCCTGGGGTTGCAGTGGGGAAGTGTGGATTTTGAAAACAAGAGCATTACGATCCAGCACACCCGCATCTATGGCGATTCTGATGGAACAGATGCTGTCATAGAACGGGATATCCTGAAACGAAAATCCAGCTATCGGACGCTTCCAATACCGGAGACAGTGTGGATCTTGCTTTACAATTTGAAGACGGTTCGCTACGGAGAAGCTCCAGCCCCTGTCGATGCATATGTCTGCCTGAATCGGGAAGGGGAGCCTGTTGCACCCAACTATTTCACCCAGTGCTTCAAACAGTTTTTACGGGACAATGACCTGCGGGAGATCCGTCTGCACGATTTGAGACATACCTGCGCCTCTGTTCTGATTCAAAATCGCGTTCCGTTGATTGAAGTACAGCAATGGCTGGGACACAGCACCTTGGAAACCACAGCGGACCTGTATGCCCATCTGGAATATGAAACCAAATTGGCCAGCGCAGAGACGCTGAAAAAAATTTAATTGGAGGAATGACATATGACGATCAACAAGTACTTGCAGCAGATTTCACCCGAAGACCTGGCGTATGTCAAACGGTATCATCACGAGATCCAGCCTTTCCGGGTCCTTCCCAGCTCTACGCTGGAATTTGACGGCCAGTTCAATGGTGGTGGTGAAACCATTTTCACAGAGATTAATCTCAACGAGGATCATACCATTGATGATATGTTCTGCACCTGCGGTGCTGGTAGCTTGTGCGTCCATCTGGCTGCCATGATGTATGATATGGTCGAGAGGGATACGATCCGGCTGTCGGAACTGGAGAACAAATGAACCAACCAAGCAAAAGTTAAGTCAAGAAAAATCATATTTCAACATATTTTTCTTGACTTAACTTTCCCTCATGGATAAACTATATCCATGAGGTGATGGTGATGAAGCGTAAAATTGAAGAACAGCTTTTAGCTTGGAAGAATAAAACCGCTGGCCGCCTGCCGCTGATCGTCAATGGCGCCCGCCAGGTGGGAAAGACCTATATCCTCCGCAAATTTGGCGAGGAGCAGTTCAAAAATGTGGTTTATATCAATCTGGAGACGAATCTGACGATTGCATCCTATTTCAACGACAATATCGCACCGGAACGCCTCCTGCGGTATCTGGAGGCGTCCACCGGTGAGCGCATCATTCCCGGTGAAACACTGATCATTTTCGATGAGATCCAATCCTGCGAGCGTGCACTGACCGCGCTGAAATACTTCTGTGAGGAAACACCGGAGTTCCATATTGCGGCCGCGGGAAGCCTGCTGGGTGTGGCGATCAACCGTCAGCAGTATTCCTTTCCGGTGGGCAAGGTGGAAACAATCACCCTTTATCCGCTGGATTTCGAGGAGTATCTCTGGGCCAGAGGCAAGGAATTTCTCTGCGGAGAAATCCGTACAGCCTATGAAACGATGGAACCGCTGCCCGATGCCCTGCATCAGGAGGCCATCGAGCTGTATCGGGAATATCTGATCATTGGCGGAATGCCTGCCTGTATCAATGCCTTTTTGAAAAGCGGTAGCTTTCTGGATGTTCCGTTGGTGCAGAGTGAGATCCTGGACAACTATATTGCGGACATGGCGAAGTATGCCAGCAATACGGACAGCGTGAAGATCCGTGCCTGCTACAATTCCATTCCGGCGCAGTTGGCTAAGGACAACAAGAAGTTCCAGTATAAGGTCGTCCAGAAAGGCGGCAGCGCGACACTGTTTGGTGCATCCATCGAATGGCTGAACCTGGCCGGTGTTGTGCTGAAATGCCAGCGCATCAATCAGGCCTTTGAGCCGATAGCTGTTTATGCTGATCTGTCAGCGTTCAAGCTCTATATGGGCGATGTGGGTCTGCTGACTATGAAATCCGGCCTCTCTCAGCAGACGGTGCTCTCCGGCGAGGGCAATACCTTTATGGGGGCTGTCACAGAAAACTATGTGGCCCAGCAACTTGCTGCCAAAAGCTATGACCTTTACTATTGGGAGAGCAGCAGCACAGCAGAACTGGATTTTGTGCTGCAAAAAGGCAATCAGATCATCGGTATTGAAGTCAAGAAAGGGGAACATGTCCGCTCTCGCAGCCTCGGCGTCTTTGCAGATAGCTATAAGCCAGCCTATTCGATTCGACTGTCACTCAAGAATTTCGGGGAGAAGGATGGATTGAAGTCTGTTCCGCTGATAAGGTAAAATAAGTTGCGCAAATTGAAAATCGCATAAAAGAAGACATAGCT
>DXUR01000698.1 GCA_019417795.1 Clostridiales bacterium
GTCCCTCATAAAGGAGGGAGGCCACCGTCTGCTGAACGCCGTCGGGACAGGTGAGGGGATTCAGAGGCTGCCCCTCTAAATAGGGCAGGGCGAACACGGCGGGCAGACCGCTGTGCTCTTCCTCTACGGGGGTCTCCTCCGACGGAAAGGGCAATTCATCTGCGGAGGATTCGTCGATCTGGGCGCAGCCGGTCAGAAGGGAGAGAGTCAGAGTCAGGACCGCCGCCCAGGCGGTGATTCGTTTCATAGGCCCTCCTTCAGAGAAATGACGGCCACTTGGACGCCTCGCTGATCGCCCATTTTCCGGTGCGACCAGAACAGGTCGGGGCGGCAGGCGGTGCAGATGCCGGAGACCTCGATCCGCTCCGGCAGCAGACCGGCGCGCAGCAGCCATTGGCGGTTCAGTCCGGCCAGATCCACATGGAATTTGGGACCTTTGACCGTGATATAGGCGTCGGCATCCGCTCCCAATGCGGCTTGCATGGCCTCCGGCACATCTCCGTCTGTCTCGAAGCAGCAGGGGCCGATGCAGGGACCCAGCGCCGCCAGCAGCTCGGCGGGACGGCTCCCATAGGCCGCACTCATGGCTGCCACAGTTTTCTCCACGATCCCGGCGGCACAGCCCCGCCAACCGGCGTGAACGGCACCGATGGCCTGATGGACAGGATCGTACAGCAGCACGGTGCCGCAGTCGGCGGAAAAGACCGTCAGGGGCAGACCGGGGACGTTGGTGATGAGAGCATCCACATCTGTGTAGTCCCGGGGACGGAGCAGACCCTTCCCGGCGTCCTCTGCCGTGACGGTGCGGATGTTGGCTGTGTGGGTCTGCTGACTGAGGACCGCACGGGTCTCGTCCAGGCCCAAAGCGGCGAAAAAGCGGCGGTAATTTTCCCGCAGCTTTTCCGGGCCGTCCCCCTGTCCGGGGCGGAGGTTCAGGCTGTCCCACGGGGCGGGGGACACGCCTCCCCTCCGGGTGGAAAAGCCGTGAGGGACATCATTCAAAACATCGGCGGTGAACCACACCAGACCGGTTTGCTCATGCTGTTGAAAGGGCATAGTTAACCTCGCTTGTTCTCTTAAAAAATGCCCTCTGGAAAGCCAGAGGGCAGGGATATGATATTTTCTGGAGTTCCCGTTCCCCTTTCGGCAGTGGGAAAGGGAAACGGGGAACTGATCAACGCCGCAGGGCGGCGCGGTTTGCACGGAATTTTACAGATCCGGGTGATACTCCTTGCAGGTGCACTTCTTCCACTTCTGACCGCTGCCGCAGGGACAGGGATCGTTGCGGCCGATCTTCACGGTCTTTTTCACGGGCTGCTTTTTAGGCGTGGTGCCATCGCCGCCCACGTTTTCCACGGTGGCCTTGGCGACCCGCTCCCGCTTGACCTCCTCGTCTTTCCGCAGACGGACGGAGTACAGCCGACGGACGGTCTCATCCTGGATGGCGGAGACCATTTCCTCGAACATTTCCAGAGATTCCCGCTTGTAGACGTCCACGGGGTTGTTGTTGCCGTAGCCCTGGAGCCGGACGCCCTGCTTCAGATCGTCCATGGCGTCGATGTGATCCATCCAGTATTCGTCTACCACCCGGAGCATGATGACACGCTCCAGCTCCCGCATGATAGGCGTGGTGACCTCCTGCTCCTTGGCCTCATAGGTCTTTTCGGCGGCGGCGATGAACGCCTCGTCAAAGTCCTCTTGGGTCTTGGAGGAAATTTCCTCGTCGGAGAATTCCACGGCGCCCTTGGCGAAGTAGATACCCTCCATGCCCTTGAGCATCTCGTGATACTGGGCGGCGTCCAGCTGCTGATTTTCACCGAAGGCCAGTGCCACATGGTTGCTGACGGAGGTGTGCATCATGTTTAGCACGGTCTCCTTGATGTCCAGACCGTCCAACACCTGACGGCGCTGGGCGTAGATAATCTCACGCTGCTTGTTCATGACGTCGTCGTATTCCAGAACGGACTTACGGGACTGGAAGTTGCGGCTCTCCACGGTGGTCTGGGCGTTTTCAATGGCCCGGGTCAGCATCTTGTTTTCGATGGGGGTATCCTCGTCCAGATCGAATTTCTCCATCATGTTCTGGATGCGGTCGCCGCCGAACAGACGCATGAGGTCATCTTCCAGAGAGATATAGAACCGGGTCTCGCCAGGGTCGCCCTGACGGCCGGCACGGCCACGGAGCTGATTGTCGATCCGGCGGGATTCGTGGCGCTCGGTGCCGATGATGAACAGGCCGCCGGCCGCACGGACCTTTTCAGCCTCTTCCTTGATGATGGCCTTGTGATAGGCCATCCGCTCGGCGAACAGCTTCCGGGCGGCCAGAATATCTTCATTGTCGGTGTCAGCGTAGCCGGTGGCGTCCACGATGACTTCCTCAGAGTAACCGGCCTTCACCAGATCGGCCCGGGAGAGGTACTCGGCGTTGCCGCCCAGCATGATATC
>DXUR01000699.1 GCA_019417795.1 Clostridiales bacterium
GTGCTTGACCGCTAAAACAAACAGCCCCTCATGACCTGCCCAAACAGGGGATTCCACGCCACTCTGTATAACTGCACATATCCCTGTATTTGCAAGCGGTCTGGAATTTTCCTCCGAAATCCTGAATTTTCAAAATTCACCTAAATCTACGCAAGTCTGCATAGCTTTCGGCGCAAATGGTGTAGAAATTGGTGTATAACCGCTAACTTGATATATTCCACATTTTCGAACCAAGTCAAAGGTTTGCGGCTGCCTGGACGAAAGCACGTTTTACAACGTTGTAGTCCGTATGGGTGTAAACATCCAACGTCACGCTGGCGTTGGAATGCCCCATGAGATACTGAAGGCTTTTAATATCGATGCCGGCCTGCTGCATATTGGTGCAGAAAGTGTGGCGCAGCACATGTGTACGACAACGAGGCTCTGCGGCTACATTTGGCACTCGTTGCTCCCCTTTTATAGTAAAACGCCAGTCCTCGTATTTTGAGAATTGACGTTCTTTGACAAGCTGAAGCATCTCCAATGCGAAACTGCATTGGAGATGCTTTCGATTACAGGCATATTGTCATATAGGGCGGGATACAAAGGACATCATCTTTCTCAATGAGATTGCGCGGGTGAATAATATAACATCCACCAATCCTGCTCTTGTATTTTTCCTTGAAGCGCTTTAGAGATTCAAAGGAATACTTAGCGCCGGATTTTACTTCGATGGGATACATCTTGTACTTCGTCTTACTGTTATTGGCGATAATAAAATCGATCTCAATGTCATTTCTGCGCTTTTCCGCATTGTACTGGGTATAGAAGAACAGGCGGTGTCCATTAGAAACCAACATCTGTGCAATCACATTCTCGTAAAGCATTCCCTCATTCAGTCCGAGCTTTCCTGCAAAGATCTGCTTGTAAACCTCGTCCTCCAGCAGTTCGTTTTCGTCAAATGCATGGCTGACAAGCAATCCAGTATCACCTAAATAGCATTTGATGTAGGTATCCGACTCTGTGAGAGACAGGCCAACATTCGGATCACTGACGCGCCTACACTCGTTTGCAATCATGGAGTCCGACAGCCAGAAGAAGGTTTCTTCATATTGATCTGCCATAGAGCCTTCTACGATTTTGTTGAAGACAACTCGTTTTTCATGTCTGGACAGCAAACCGGGGATCTGGTCGAAAATAGCCAAAACCTTGGAGCGATATTGTGCTTTGATTTTCATGATGTCATTGCGGTAAAGCTCCAGAATATCCCGCTTTTCAACATCCGATTTTCCAAAGTCTTTTTGACCTTCAAGAAAAGCAACAATGCTCATGGGCATACCGCCCACCAGCAGGTATTGCATGAACAAAAGCATGGCCTTATTGTGCATACTTCGCTCCAGAGGGACTCTCTTCTCGAAACAATCTCTGATATATGGGATCAGCGGTGCTTCGTTAAGTGCCCAGCAGAATTCCTCAAAATCCAGCGGGTACATCTTGAAATGCCGTTCTTCTGAAGGAATCACAATATCCTTTACATTTTCTTTGATTGAGATCAAAGAACCGGTTTCAAGGAAATCATACCGACCATCTGCCACCAAATACTTGATCGCTTCGCGTGCTTTTGGGAAAAGCTGAACCTCATCAAAGATAATCGCACTTTCGCGCGGGTAGAGCTGCACGCCGTATTGAACGGACAGCAGCATATAGAATGTGTCGAGATCATTCAAATGCAGTTGAAAATAGCTCTTGACATTTTCAGGAGCCTTTGCAAAGTCAATGAGGATATAGCTTTTATATTCGTTTTTGGCGAATTCCTCGACTACGGTGGATTTTCCAATTCGACGAGCACCTTCCACCAACAGAGCTTTCTGCCCGTTAGCCTCCTGTTTCCATGCGAGAAACTTGTTATAAATCTTTCGTTTGAAAAGCATGTGCATCACCTCACAGATAGAATAGCACATCTCCCGATAATCCGCAAGTTTAATATAGCAACATTTTCTGACAATACGCATGTTTGTGAAGACTGTAATTTTCTATAACCCGCAGGTTTAATGGCGTGCAAAGATACGCTGAATATGTTCCAGGCCAGCCGAAAGCTGTGTTACAAAGGGTTCGAGTCGGCGTTCAATTTCAGCACGCTCCATTTTTGATGCCTCTTTAGGATCAAGTGTGTGCCCATCCGACTCCATGAAGTCAACCGCCATTTCATACAGCAGTTTATCCAGGAGATCCTCCGCACATTCAACTACCCAGGAGTCCGAATCTGCAACCGTCCTGCGAATGGGATCAACGCTAATGAAAACGTAGCCGACTTTATCAGACCATAGGAGGATTTTTTTCGTAATAATTCAAAACAAGGCTTGACAAAAGCATTATTTCGTGCGGCCATTTTGCTAACTTCGGTTAGCAAAATGGCCTTTGTAGTTAGAAGCGTGTCCCGACACGCCAAACTACGATGAAGCTT
>DXUR01000007.1 GCA_019417795.1 Clostridiales bacterium
CATGTGGAGACGGTAGTTCTTTTGTCCCACAAAAAAGCCGACAGTTATATCCACATTGATGTGGAGTTTGGAGAGGGCGAGGGCAAGATTCCGGTAGATAGTATTGCTAAAAGAGCCGAAGCGTACAAGCCCAAAGAAAAAGTGACCTACAAAATGATTAAGGAGTACATAGAAGCGAAATACGGCTTCAAGGTACATACCGCATATATCGCAGAGGTAAAGCGAAATTTGGGATTGCCGATGTATGATGCTCCTAACGCAGTAGAGGAATTGAAACAGCCGAGGAAGCATCCGACACCAGAAAAGGTAGAAGCAATCAAAGATGCACTTCGTTATTTTGCAGTGATATAAAACTTTACTTACAATCGAATATTTCTTACATAGCCGTTTATTCATTTATTTGAGTAAGCGGCTTTTTTCATCCCTATTTTTCGGAATAGGGATATTTTTTGTAGAAGGAGGAGGTTTATTTGAACACACAGATCATCGCCATTGCCAACCAGAAAGGCGGCGTTGGCAAGACAACGACCTGTGCCAACTTGGGAATCGGGCTGGCGCAGGCCGGCAAGAAAGTCCTTCTGATCGACGGAGACCCACAAGGGAGCCTGACAATCAGCCTGGGAAATCCGCAACCGGACAAGCTGCCCTTTACCTTGTCCGACGCTATGGGTCGAATCTTGATGGATGAGCCGCTCCGTCCCGGCGAGGGTATCCTGCACCACTCAGAGGGCGTAGACCTGATGCCTGCGGACATCCAGTTATCCGGTATGGAGGTATCTCTGGTAAACGCCATGAGTCGTGAGACTATCTTGCGGCAATATCTGGACACGCTGAAGGGGCAATACTCCCATATCCTCATCGACTGCCAGCCCTCCCTGGGTATGCTCACAGTCAACGCACTGGCAGCTGCCAACAGGATCATAATTCCCGTTCAGGCGGAGTATCTGCCCGCCAAAGGGTTGGAACAGCTGCTCTCCACGGTAAACAAGGTAAAGCGGCAGATCAACCCCAAGCTCCAGATAGACGGTATCCTGCTGACGATGGTGGACAGCCGAACCAACTTTGCCAAAGAGATCTCCGCGCTCCTGCGTGAGACCTATGGTAGCAAGATCAAAGTATTCGGCACAGAGATTCCCCATTCTGTCCGGGCAAAGGAAATCAGCGCCGAGGGAAAAAGTATTTTTGCCCATGACCCTGGCGGCAAGGTGGCAGAGGGGTATCGAAATCTGACGAAGGAGGTGTTGAAACTTGAAAAGCAGCGCGAAAAAAATAGAGCTGGCCTCGGTAGATGATCTGTTCTCCACCGAAGAAGGCCGTCAGGATGCAAAGCTGGAAAAGATTCAGGAGATTCCGCTGTCTGAACTGCATCGCTTTACGAACCACCCATTCAAAGTCAAGGATGACGAAGCCATGATGGAGACCGCTGACAGTATCAAGCAGTATGGCGTTCTGGTTCCGGCGATTGCTCGACCGGACCCGGAGGGCGGTTATGAGCTGGTAGCCGGACACAGGCGGCACAGAGCCAGTGAGCTGGCAGAAAAGGAGACCATGCCGGTCATTGTTCGGGATTTGGATGATGATGCCGCCACGATCATTATGGTTGACAGCAACTTGCAGCGAGAAAGCTTGCTCCCAAGTGAAAGAGCCTTTGCCTACAAGATGAAGCTGGATGCCATGAAAAGACAGGCTGGCAGACCGAGTAAAGAAAATGTGTCCCAAGTTGGGACACAAAAGCGATCAGACCAGTTGCTTGCTGAACAGGTGGGGCAAAGTCGAAATCAAATTCAGCGCTATATCCGTCTGACAGAGTTGATTCCTGAATTGATGGATATGGTGGATGAAAAGAAGATTGCCCTGAACCCTGCCTATGAGCTGTCCTTTCTCAAAAAGGAAGAACAGGTAGACCTGCTGGACGCGATGGACAGCGAACAGGCTACCCCTTCTCTTTCTCAAGCCCAGCGGCTCAAGAAATACAGTCAGGAGGGGCATCTGACCCTCGATATGATGCGTGTCATCATGGGTGAGGAAAAGAAAAGCGATCTGGACCGAGTGACATTTACCTCTGACACCTTGCGGAAGTATTTCCCTAAAAGCTATACGCCCCAGCGGATGCAGGAAACTATTATCAAGCTGCTGGAACAGTGGCAGAAAAAACGCCAGAGAGATCAGGAACGATGAAAGGAGCCGCCTATGAGGGATATTTCAGCCCGCGAGCTGAAAGGACACAACATTCTTGCCGTGGAGCGTTTTCAGGATAACACCCGCTGGATGATTGAGTTTTCCGTCCTGCGTCCCAGCACAGCTTACGGTAGCCCCGGAGAGGAAATACGACTGTTTTTGACTGAGGACAGGTATCAGGCCGCCCTGCAAAGCCAGCAGCGTCGGGAGATCAAGATCAAGCGTTACGCTCGTGTGATTGAGGGACATATCCTCGATTTCAAACCGGGAAAACGCCGCCGCTCATAAACCCATACAACGAAAGGAAAGGAATGACTATGTGTACGGTAAAGGAAATTCAAGAAGCAATCCGGGAAGATTGCAAATCTCAGCATGACATGGATACAACGGATATTGACCGCGTGATGCAAACACTTCCTTTCGCCCAGGAGGAGCCATTTACAGAGGCGCGTCTTCAAAAGCCGCTGTTTTGGTTTTATGCAAGAAAATTTGAAAAGTGTTGAACACCGCAATTCTTTGGAATGAGGATTGCGGTTTTTTGTACCCAAAATTCGGAAGGAGTGAGGTCGATGGCCGTTTTTCGCATTGAACGGACCCGTGATTATACCGTGATGAGCAATCATCATTTACGAAATGCAAATCTGTCGTTAAAAGCCAAGGGGCTGCTTTCCATGATGCTGTCTTTGCCAGAGGACTGGAATTACACCACCCGTGGTCTTGCAAAGATTTGTAAGGAGGGCGTGGATGCCATAGGCGCTGCGTTGCGGGAATTGGAGGCTGCCGGTTACATTGTGCGGCACAAACTGCGTGACCGCCAGGGACGCATCAGTGATACGGAGTATGTCATATATGAGCAGCCACAGCCGAAGAACCCGGATACGCCCCAGCCGGATATGGCTTCACCAGATACGGAAAACCCGGATATGGTAAAACCGGATACGGAAAAGCCCGCAGAATTAAATATAGAGAAATCAAATACAGAAAAAACAATTACTTATGGATCAAGTACCGATTCTATTCCCTTCCGGGAGGCAGCGGCAGCACAGCTGCCGGAACGGAAAGGAAGGGATGCGATGTCTGTCTCAGAGATGGAAAGTTATCGGGATTTGATTCTGGAGAACATCGAGTATGACCACCTGTGCCGGGAGTTTACCACCTACCGGGAGGACCTGGACGAGATTGTGGAGCTGATGGTGGAGACCGTCTGCGCCAAGCGGAAAACCACCCGGATCGCTGGCAGCGACTTCCCCCATGAGGTGGTCCGCTCCCGTTTTTTGAAGCTGGATTGCTCCCACATCGAGTTTGTCATGGAATGCCTGCGGAACAATACCACCGAAATCCGCAACATGAAGCAGTATCTGCTTGCGGTGCTGTTTAATGCGCCGACCACGATCAGCAACCACTACACCGCACAAGTTAACCACGATATGTACGCAGGCGGCTGGTAAACAGCCGCTTTTCTGCTGCCCGAAAACACCGGGAGAAAGGATTTTGCCATGAAACGACCTCTTGCCTACATTACGGCTCCCTGGAGCAACAGCCAGTATGAGAACGCCGAGAACGCTGCGGCCTACTGCCGTCAGGTGTACGATGCCGGGTATTCGCCCATCTGCCCGGTGCTGTTCCTGCCTACCTTCCTCAAAGACGAGATTCCCCAGGAACACAAGGACGGGCTGGATATGGCGCGGGACTACCTGCGCCGGTCCCATGTGCTGGTGGTCTGCGGCCACGGCATCGACGAGACCGTGAAGAATGACATTGCCACCGCCGAGCGCCTGCGGATCACCGCCACCACCCTGGACGGTATCCTGGCCGTGAAGGGCCAGGGACGCGGGAAAGGAGGTGCACGCCATGTCTGAGGGAAAGACCATAGGGCAGCTGATGGAAGAAATGCGGGTAAAGGCAGGAGCGCAGAATTATCACGGTCATGGATATATGGATCTCCAGCGTTTTGCGGAGGACACCCGGCACATGATTATTTTTGATGTGCTGACGAACGATTCCCCTGTTGGCTGGAAAGGCGAACGAACCCGCCTGTTCCTGTCGGATACCGGTTATGAAAAAGCACTGGATAGTCAGGAAAAGGGGCAGATTAAGATTTTGAGCCACGCAAAGGTACGTCAGGGCAATCTGCACTATGACCGTTCTGACCAGTTACGCTAAGGAGGGCGGTATGAAGCGTTATCTTCTGCGGCGGCTGGTGGTTCCGCCTTAGCAAAAAAAGAGATTCCCTGCAAACTTCGTGGAAAGGAGGCGAGAAAATGCAGGAAGAAGTGGAAAACAGAACTTTGACGCTGGTTGTCAGTGGAACAAAGTTTACCGGCAGAATGTTTAAGGCTGCCATAAGCAAGTACATGGCACATCGCAAGGAAAAGAAGCTGGAAAAACAGAGAAGCCGTGATGCGCCGGTTGTTCCGCATGGAAAACAGACTGTGAAGCAGCTTGTCGGGCAGAATCAGGGAATATCCAACATTGAGATCACAGACCCCTCTATCAAGGAGTTTGAGAAAATCGCCCGGAAATATGGTGTGGATTATGCGGTGAAAAAGGACCGCAGCAGTTCTCCGCCAAAGTACCTGATTTTTTTCAAAGGCCGTGATGCAGATGCTCTGACAGCAGCTTTTACAGAGTACACCAACAAAAAGGTCAAAAAGGCAACGAAAACAGAGCGCCCGTCCGTACTGGCAAAACTTAACCAGTTCAAAGAGATGGTTAAAAATGCTGTGGTGGATCGCACCAAGCGAAAGGAGCTGGAACGATGAAAAAGACATTGGACATCAAAAAGCTCGTTTTGCTGAATATGCCGTATATCCTGCTGGGGCTGTTTGCTACCAATTTTGGAGAGGCATGGCGAATGGCACAAGGGGCGGATGCTTCAGAAAAGTTTCTTTCGCTGGTTGCGGTTCTGCCTGGGGCGCTGCAAAGTTTCTGGCCAAGCCTGCATCCATTGGACTTGTTGGTAGGGCTGTGCTGCGGTGCTGGTCTGAGGCTGGCGGTGTATCTTAAAAGCAAGAACGCCAAGAAATATCGACATGGTTTGGAATATGGTTCGGCCCGCTGGGGAACCCGTGAGGATATTGCACCTTACGTTGATCCTGTATTTCAGAACAATGTGATTCTGACGAAAACGGAGAGCCTGACCATGAACAGCCGCCCCAAGGACCCAAAGACCGCCAGAAACAAAAATGTACTGGTGATTGGCGGCTCCGGTTCCGGTAAGACCCGATTCTGGCTGAAACCGAATCTGATGCAGATGCACAGCTCCTATGTTGTGACGGACCCGAAGGGAACAATTCTGGTGGAGTGCGGAAAAATGCTCCAAAGGGGTGCGCCCAAGCTGGGGAAGGACGGAAAGCCCATGAAGGATAAGCACGGCAAGGTCATTTATGAGCCGTACCGAATCAAGGTCCTAAATACCATCAACTTCAAGAAGTCCATGCACTATAACCCTTTCGCCTACATCCATAGCGAAAAGGACATCTTGAAGCTGGTAACAACGCTCATCGCCAACACTAAAGGCGAAGGCAAGGCCGGAGACGATTTCTGGGTAAAAGCAGAAACCTTGTTGTACTGCGCGCTTATTGGCTATATCCATTATGAGGCTCCGGTGGAGGAGCAGAACTTCTCCACCCTCATTGAGTTCATCAACGCCATGGAGGTCCGGGAGGATGACGAGGAGTTCAAAAACCCCGTGGACCTGATGTTTGATGCACTGGAATCGGAAAAGCCAAACCACTTCGCAGTGCGGCAGTATAAGAAATATAAGCTGGCAGCCGGCAAAACCGCTAAGTCGATTTTGATTTCCTGCGGTGCGCGTCTTGCCGTATTTGATATTGCGGAGCTGCGCGAGGTTACATCCTACGATGAGTTGGAACTGGATACGCTGGGAGACAGAAAAACGGCTCTGTTTCTGATCATGAGCGATACGGATGACAGTTTTAACTTTCTCATTTCCATGTGCTACACCCAGTTGTTCAACCTGCTTTGTGAAAAGGCCGATGATGTGTACGGAGGCAGGCTTCCGGTTCATGTGCGCTGTTTGATTGATGAGTGTGCTAACATCGGGCAGATTCCGAAACTGGAAAAGCTGGTGGCCACCATCCGAAGCCGTGAGATCTCTGCCTGTCTGGTGTTGCAGGCACAGAGTCAGCTCAAGGCGATCTATAAGGATAACGCAGATACCATCATCGGTAACATGGATACATCCATCTTCCTGGGCGGTAAAGAGCCGACTACCCTCAAAGAGCTGGCTGCCGTGCTGGGCAAGGAAACCATCGACACCTACAACACCGGAGAGAGCCGTGGGAGGGAAACCTCCCATTCACTCAACTATCAAAAATTGGGGAAAGAGCTGATGAGCCAGGATGAGCTTGCTGTTATGGATGGAGGCAAGTGTATCCTCCAGCTGCGCGGTGTGCGTCCTTTCCTTTCGGATAAGTACGACATCACCAAGCACCCCAATTTCAAGTACACTGCCGACGCGGATGACAAGAACGCTTTTGATATTGAAGCATTCTTGTCCGCAAGGCTGAAACTCAAGCCCAATGAGGTCTGCGATGTATATGAAGTAGACACAAAGGGCGCTTAATTTCGTTCCGCTTTAGAAGGGAGTGATCTTATCTATTCGCCGCACCTGCCCTCTATGGGCCATTGGCGTACAAAGCGGACAATCGCAAGAAAAAATAATGAAAAAGGAGGACAGCCGGAATCATGCCCCCCGGAAACCGGGCGGCAGATTGTTCCGGCTTTTGTATGCCTATGAAACATGACAAACCTATTTTTTAATCAGATTCCGGCTAACAAACTATATGGCATTTTTTGAACAGGCAATCACCGTTCTTCAGACCCTCGTTATCGCGCTCGGTGCCGGTCTCGGTATCTGGGGCGTTATCAACCTGCTGGAAGGTTACGGCAACGACAACCCCGGCGCCAAGAGCCAGGGCATGAAGCAGCTCATGGCCGGTGCTGGTGTAGCCGTAGTCGGCATGGTCCTTGTACCTCTGCTCTCCGGGCTTTTCTCTGTCTAAGCGTCTCCGTATGAAATCCTTGCCGCTCCCGCAGCTTTGCGGGGGCGGCGGAAAGGAGGTTGACACCGTATGGATTTCTTACTTGAAGCCCTGACAAATTGGCTGAAAGAAATGCTGGTGGGCGGTATTATGAGCAACCTTTCGGGGATGTTTGACAGTGTAAATCAGCAGGTCGCGGATATATCCGTACAGGTAGGCCAGACCCCACAGGGATGGAATGGCAGTATTTTCAGCATGATTGAGAATCTGTCCAACTCCATCATGGTGCCGATTGCAGGTGTGATTCTGGCTATCGTGATGACCGTAGACCTGATCCAGATGATTGCAGACAAGAACAACCTGCATGATGTGGATACCTGGATGATTTTCAAGTGGGTGTTCAAATCAGCTGCCGCCATCCTCATTGTCACAAACACATGGAATATCGTGATGGGCGTCTTTGATATGGCGCAGAGCGTAGTGGCGCAGGCGGCAGGGATTATCAATTCGGATGCGTCCATTGACATTTCCTCAGTTATGACCGATCTGGAACCGAGGCTGATGGAAATGGATCTGGGACCGCTGTTCGGACTGTGGTTCCAATCCCTCTTTATTGGCATTACTATGTGGGCGTTATATATCTGTATCTTTATCGTTATTTATGGCCGTATGATCGAAATCTACCTTGTGACTTCGGTGGCTCCCGTTCCAATGGCTGCAATGATGGGTAAAGAATGGGGCGGTATGGGACAGAATTACCTCCGATCCCTGCTGGCGCTGGGCTTTCAGGCGTTTCTCATTATCGTCTGCGTGGCAATTTATGCTGTGCTGGTGCAGAACATCGCTCTGGAAGATGACATCATCATGGCAATCTGGAGCTGCGTGGGCTACACCGTACTGCTATGTTTTACGTTGTTCAAAACCGGCAGTCTCGCCAAATCAGTCTTTCAGGCGCACTAAAACGGAAGGAGGTTTCTACATTGGCTTATGTACCCGTACCCAAGGACTTAACAAAAGTCAAAACAAAGGTCATGTTCAATCTGACCAAGCGGCAGCTTATCTGCTTCACGGGCGGAGCGCTTATTGGCGTACCGCTTTTCTTTTTGCTCAGAAAACCTACCGGAAACAGTGTAGCGGCTATGTGTATGATGCTGGTTATGCTGCCCTTCTTTATGCTGGCTATGTACGAAAAGCATGGACAGCCCCTGGAAAAGATCGTGGGCAACATTCTCAAAGTAGCTGTGATCCGTCCAAAGCAGCGTCCCTACCAGACCAATAACTTTTATGCCGTATTAAAGCGGCAGGAAATGCTCGATAAGGAGGTGTATGACATTGTTCACCGCAATAAAAAAATGGCTGCATCGGATGTTCGGAAAAACCGAGAAAAAAACTGTGCAGCCGGTAAAGACAAAGAAAAAGCTGTCCCGCGCCGATAAGAAGCAGATCGAAGCGGCCATTGCCCGCGCTAACCGCACGGACAAAAAAGGAAAATCTGCGCAGGACAGTATCCCTTATGAACGGATGTGGCCGGATGGAATCTGCCGAGTATCGGACAGCCACTACACAAAGACCATCCAGTTTCAGGACATCAACTATCAGCTCTCCCAAAACGAAGATAAGACGGCAATCTTTGAGGGGTGGTGTGATTTCCTCAATTATTTTGACAGCTCAATTCATTTCCAGCTGTCTTTTTTGAACCTTGCGGCATCGGAGGAAACCTTTGCTAACTCCATTTCCATCCCGCCCCAGAGGGATGCCTTTGACAGTATCCGCGAGGAATATACCACAATGCTGCAAAATCAGCTGGCCAGAGGTAACAACGGCCTCATCAAGACCAAATACCTGACCTTTGGTATCGACGCAGACAGCATCAAAGCCGCCAAGCCCCGTCTGGAGCGTATTGAGACCGATATACTTAATAACTTCAAGCGTCTTGGTGTAGCTGCCAGAACGCTGGACGGTAAAGAAAGGCTTTCTCAGCTTCATGCGGTATTCCACATGGATGAACAACTCCCGTTTCAGTTTGAATGGGACTGGCTGGCTCCTTCCGGTCTGTCCACAAAGGATTTTATTGCACCAAGTTCCTTTGAGTTCCGCACCGGCAAGCAGTTCCGTATGGGCAAGAAATACGGGGCTGTTTCTTTTTTGCAGATTCTCGCACCGGAGCTGAATGACCGTCTGCTGGCTGATTTTCTGGATATGGAAAGCTCGCTCATTGTGAGTATGCACATTCAGTCGGTGGATCAGGTGAAAGCCATCAAAACGATAAAGCGCAAGATTACCGACCTGGACCGCAGTAAGATCGAGGAACAGAAAAAAGCAGTCCGCGCCGGATACGACATGGACATCATTCCATCTGACCTTGCTACTTACGGCAGTGAAGCGAAAAAACTCTTGCAGGATTTGCAGAGCCGCAACGAGAGAATGTTCCTTTTGACCTTTCTGGTGCTGAACACAGCGGACAATCCCCGTCAGCTTGGCAACAACATTTTCCAGGCAGGTTCCATTGCCCAGAAGTATAACTGTCAGCTGACCAGGTTGGACTTTCAGCAGGAAGAAGGGCTGATGAGCTGTCTGCCCCTGGGACTCAATCAGATCGAGATCCAGCGAGGACTGACCACCAGTTCTACGGCTATCTTTGTACCGTTCACCACACAGGAATTATTCCAGAACGGCAAAGAGGCTCTGTACTACGGCATCAACGCCCTGTCCAACAACCTCATCATGGTGGATCGAAAGCTGCTGAAAAACCCCAACGGCTTGATTTTGGGTACGCCGGGTTCCGGTAAGTCCTTCAGCGCAAAACGAGAAATCGCCAACTGCTTTTTGCTTACCAGTGATGATGTCATTATCTGTGACCCGGAAGCGGAGTACGCACCTCTTGTTGAACGTCTGCATGGGCAGGTCATCAAGATCTCGCCTACCTCCACCAACTACATCAATCCGATGGACCTGAACCTGGACTACTCGGATGATGAAAGCCCGCTGTCCCTCAAGTCTGATTTTATCCTCAGCTTATGTGAGCTGATTGTGGGCGGTAAGGAGGGCTTGCAGCCGGTGCAGAAAACCATCATCGACCGCTGTGTGCGTCTGGTCTATCAGACTTACCTCAATGACCCGCGCCCGGAGAATATGCCCATACTGGAGGACCTATATAACCTGCTTCGGGAACAGGAGGAAAAGGAAGCCCAGTATATCGCTACGGCCCTTGAAATCTATGTAACCGGCTCCCTCAATGTGTTCAACCACCAGAGCAATGTGGACATCAACAACCGCATTGTCTGCTATGACATCAAGGAACTGGGCAAGCAGCTCAAGAAAATCGGTATGCTGGTGGTACAGGATCAGGTGTGGAACCGCGTTACCATTAACCGCGCTGCCCACAAGTCCACCCGTTACTACATCGACGAGATGCACCTGCTTTTGAAGGAGGAACAGACCGCTGCCTATACAGTGGAAATCTGGAAGCGATTCCGTAAATGGGGCGGAATCCCGACAGGTATCACCCAGAATGTCAAAGACCTTTTGAGCAGCCGCGAGGTAGAGAACATCTTTGAAAACTCCGACTTCGTGTATATGCTCAACCAGGCAGGCGGAGACCGTCAGATACTTGCCAAGCAGCTGGGCATTTCCACGCACCAGCTTAGCTATGTGACCCACTCCGGTGAGGGCGAGGGCCTGCTGTTCTATGGCTCCACAATTCTGCCTTTCGTGGACCACTTCCCGAAGAATACCGAGCTGTACCGCATTATGACCACCAAACCCCAGGAACTGAAAAAGAAGGAGGATGAATGATGATGAACCCCAACATTTTGAATCAAAACCCGTTGATGTTTTTTGACAGGGCGGTAAATGCCCAGCGCAGCCAGCTGCTTACGGTCATGGCCGATGCGGTAAGTGAGTGCCGCACGGCGGCAGATCAGGCAGCCGAACTGAATGAGACCGGTCAGGTGGGGCTGCTCCGTCTGGCAGAGGTCTGGAGCACCATCCGTGCCAAGGAAGGTATGGGTGGTCTGGTTCTGGAAGGAACCGAAGCGAAAATCCTGTCCGATGTGGTGGCACAGTTTTACGCCTACCTGTCCGGTTGTATGTTCAACGATCCTGTGGGAATGGCCATTTATGCAGAGCTGCACTACATGATGTCCTCCCTCATGCAGGGAGAATGGTTTGAATAAGGAGCCGCGCCTGCGCTTTACTGATGAGGAACGGTCTGACCCTGCACTGGAAAAGCCGATCCGTAAAGCGGAGAAAGCTGCGGCCAGAGCAGATAAGGCGCAGGCCAATATCCCAAAGAAAAAGGTCAGGCAGACGGTCATCGACCCGGATACTGGAAAAAAGACCTCGAAGCTGACCTTTGAGGACAAGAAAAAGCCACCCTCCAAACTTTCTCAAGGGGTCAAGGAAGCTCCCGTCCATCTGGTTGCGGGCAAGCTCCACAAAGAGATCCGGGAAACAGAACAGGACAATGTGGGCGTGGAAAGCGCCCACAAGTCCGAGGAAGCGGTGGAGACCGGCGCTTATCTGGTGCGGGAGGGCTATCGCAGCCACAAGCTGAAGCCGTACCGCAAAGCAGCACAGGCAGAGCGCCAACTGGAAAAGGCAAATGTAAATGTTCTGTACCAGAAATCTTTGCAGGAAAATCCCCAGTTTGCCAGCAATCCACTTTCCCGCTGGCAGCAAAAGCAGGCCATCAAAAAGCAGTATGCCGCCGCCAAACATGCCGGTCAGACTGCTGGAAATACCGCCCAGGCTGCATCCAAAACAGGAAAAGCCGCAAGGACGGTAAAAGAAAAGGTACAGCAGGCAGGGGCATTCGTCATGCGCCACAAGAAGGGTTTCCTGATGGCAGGGGTTTTGTTCCTCATTACCTGTATGCTGATGAATACCATGTCCTCCTGCTCCATGATGGCGCAGAGCATCGGCTCCGTTCTCTCCGGCACCACCTATCCGTCGGATGACTCGGAAATGCTGGCGGTGGAGGCAGATTATGCAGCCAGAGAAGCCCGGTTGCAGGAGGAAATCGACAACATTGAAAGCAGTCACCCAGGGTATGACGAGTATCGCTATGACCTTGGTATGATCGGCCATGACCCTCATGAGCTGGCAGCATTTCTGTCTGCCGTCTTGCAAGGTTACACCCGGCAGAGCGCTCAGGCAGAGCTGGCGCGTGTGTTTGCAGCACAGTATCAGCTGACGCTTACTGAGGAAGTGGAGATTCGCTACCGCACGGAGACCTCCACCGACCCGGAGACCGGCGAGACCACCTCAGAAGAAGTCCCCTATGAGTATTACATTTTGAATGTGAAACTCACCAGCAAGCCCATTTCCGCTGTGGCGTCGGAGTTACTGACCCCGGAGCAGATGGAAATGTATCAGGTTTACCGGCAGACCATGGGCAATAAGCCGCTGTTGTTTGGCGGTGGTTCCCCTGACATGAGCAATTCCGAGGACTTGACCGGTGTGCAGTTTGTAAATGGAACCCGTCCCGGAAATCCGCAGTTGGTGGAGCTGGCCAAGCGTCAGGTCGGCAATGTGGGCGGCTATCCTTATTGGAGCTGGTATGGCTTTGACAGCCGCGTGGAGTGGTGCGCCTGCTTTGTATCCTGGTGTTATAACCAGGCTGGAAAAAGTGAACCGCGCTTTGCAGGCTGTGAGTGGCAGGGCGTTCCGTGGTTCCAGTCTCATGGACAATGGGGTGCAAGAGGCTATAACAATCTGGCTCCCGGAGATGCAATTTTCTTTGATTGGGATTTGGATGGGACAGCAGACCATGTGGGTATCGTGATCGGTACGGATGGCAGCCGTGTTTATACCGTGGAGGGAAATTCCGGCGATGCCTGCAAGATCAAAAGTTATGACCTGAATTATCAAAGTATTAAGGGCTACGGCCTGATGAACTGGTAACAGACTTTGTGGAAAGGAGTGAACGGTTATGGCAAAAAACAAAATTGAACGTATCGACCAGGAAATTGAGAAAACCCGTGAGAAGATTGCGGAATATCAGGAAAAGCTCAAGACTCTGGAAGCACAGAAAACGGAGGCAGAGAATCTGGAAATCGTTCAGATGGTTCGTGCGTTACGCATGACTCCAGCACAGCTGAACGCTATGCTTTCCGGTGGAATGAAGCACGGCAGAGATACAGCACTGTCGGAATCAAATAATCAGGAGGTTACCGCTTATGAAGAATAAAAGAATTTGCAAAACACTTTCCGCCCTTTGCCTGACAATGGTTGTGGCATTTGGCTTTACGATCCCTGCTTTCGCACAGGGGTCAGAACAGGCTCCGGCGGCACCGGCAGAGGATTCTACCAATGACAGCAATGTGATTGTGGAAGAAACAGAACCGGCACCGGCACTTACACCAGATGGCAATGCCGCTCTGGTGGATGATTTTGGTGGCAATAAGCAGCTCATTACCGTTACCACCAAGGCTGGCAACTATTTTTACATTTTGATCGACAGGGCTAATGAGGATAAAAAGACTGCTGTTCACTTTCTGAACCAGGTGGATGAAGCGGATTTGATGGCACTGATGGAAGATGAAAATGTCAAAGAGGAGCCGGCTGCTGTGTGTAGCTGTTCAACAAAATGTGAAGCAGGGGCAGTCAATACGGCCTGCCCGGTCTGCGCAACTGATAAGAGTAAATGTACGGGCAAAGCACCGGAACCTCCGGCAGAAACACCGGAACCGGAAAAAGAGAAGCCTGCCGGACTGAACCCGGCTGCGATAGTCCTTTTGCTGGCTCTGCTTGGAGGCGGTGGCGTATTTGCCTACATGAAGCTCATGAAGAATAAACCTAAGACCAAGGGCAATGACAGTCTGGACGATTATGATTACGGCGAGGAAGATTCCGAGGAATGGGAAACCGAGGATGAGGAGTCGGACGAACTGGACGCTGATGGGGGCAGCACAGAAGAAGATGACGAGGACAGCGTGAAATGACCCGATTCACAGACAGTCCCTATGAACGCATGATGACACGCAGGCCGGAGGGCGGGAGGGAAACTTCCCGTCCTCATTCTTTATCCCACAACCACCCCTGCTATGGTTGCGGGAGTTATGGAAGTCCCTGCGTAGGTATCTGCCATCGTGAGATGGAACGCTGGCTCAAAGAAAGGAAACGAAAAAAATGAGTGTTCTGATTATATTTATCAAGCTGATTGCTGTTTTTGACCTGCTGGTAATTGCTGTGTATTTTGGCGGCGACATTCTTTCTACCATGTTAAACAAACTTCGGAGAAAGCCAAAGCAAGATGACCCCTTTGATTTCTCCTTAGATACCGTGACAGTTTCATTGTCCATAGATTCTATCCGTCAGCTTTGTTCCGACGATGCGGCAGATTTTGTGGAAGAAAAGATCCTGCCAAATGCGGAGAAAACAATGGCCGTGCTGACGGAACAAGAACAGACGGCGGCTCGTCTGCTCTTATCCGCTTTGATCGGTTTTCTTGCAACAGAAGCTCCTATGGATGAACAGAGCTTTCCTTTGATGATGGAACTTCTGAACTGCATGGAAGGGGAAAAAGAAGATGGTTGTCAGGATGCAGTAGATAGTTTACTTGAAGATGCCGCCTGCAATACCCGCCGTCACGAAGAATATTACAGCAATTATCAACGCTACCAGCTGATACAGGTGGATAAAACCCGTGTCATTTTGGCTTGCCGTATCATCATCAATGACTTGCTGGGGAAACTGTACCGCTATGACTACCGGTTTGGTTATAACCTGCTACTGGATGAGGAAAACAGCATAGAGAAAAAACTGCACACGCCTGTGCGGGAAGAATGGGAGGCTGAAGATTATGAATTTAGTGATTGCTGAAAAACCATCGGTTGCACAAAGTCTGGCTACGGTAATCGGTGCAACTGCTCGTAAGGATGGGTATCTGGAGGGTAACGGCTGGCGTGTCAGCTGGTGCGTGGGCCACCTGGCCGGTCTTGCGGATGCAGACAGCTATGACTCCAAGTATGCCAAGTGGCGATATGATGACCTGCCTATTCTGCCGGAGCATTGGCAGATGGTAGTGGGAAAGGATAAGAAAAAGCAGTTTGATATTCTCAAAAAGCTGATGAACGCCCCGGATGTGACGGAGGTAGTAAATGCCTGTGATGCCGGACGCGAGGGCGAGCTGATCTTCCGCAGCGTCTATGAGCTGGCAGGCTGCCAAAAGCCGATGAAAAGGCTCTGGATTTCTTCGATGGAGGACTCCGCCATAAGGGAGGGCTTTGCAAACTTGCGCCCCGGTGCGGACTATGACGGACTTCGGGATGCTGCTCTCTGCCGTGCCAAGGCCGACTGGCTGGTAGGGATCAATGCCACAAGGCTTTTTTCCGTGCTGTATCACCGCACCCTCAACATCGGGCGCGTGATGTCCCCAACGCTGGCACTGATTGTCCAGCGAGAAGCTGAGATCGACACCTTTAAGCAGGTTCCCTTTTATACCGTGGCGCTGGAGCTGCCCGGTCTTACCGTATCCGGGGAGCGCATGAGTGACCGAGCAAGCGCAGAGCAGATGAAAGAAGCCTGCCAGGGTGCAGCTGTCACAATCAAAAAGGTGGAGCGCAAGGAAAAGTCCGAAAAGCCGCCTGCCCTCTATGACCTAACTACCCTGCAAAGAGATGCCAACCGTCTGCTTGGATTTACGGCCCAGCAGACCCTGGACTATCTGCAAAGCCTGTATGAAAAGAAGCTCTGCACCTATCCCCGTACTGACAGCCGCTATCTGACCGGTGATATGGCAGACAGCCTGCCGGTGCTGGTGAATCTGGTTGCCAATGCTATGCCGTTTCGGAAAGAGATCGCCATTTCCTGTGATGCCGGTGCGGTCATCAACGATAAGAAAGTAACCGACCACCACGCAGTAATTCCCACCCGAAATCTCAAGGATGCAGACCTTTTTGCCCTTCCTGCGGGAGAAAAAGCAGTGCTGGAGCTGGTGGCCCTGCGTCTGCTGTGCGCCGTGGCCCAACCTCATATCTATTCGGAAACCGTTGTGATTGCAGCGTGTGCCGGTGGGGAGTTTACCACAAAAGGAAAAACGGTGAAGCATCCCGGATGGAAAGCCCTGGAGGACGCTTATCGTGCCAAAATGAAGGATACAGAGCCGAAAAAAGAGGGCGTAGAGAAAGCCCTGCCGGAGCTGACCGAAGGACAGACCCTTTCGGTTTCTGCGGCAATCGTCAAAGAAGGCAAAAGCAGTCCGCCCCAGCACTTTACGGAGGACACCCTGTTGTCCGCGATGGAGACTGCTGGAAAAGAGGATATGCCGGAGGATGCCGAGCGAAAAGGTCTGGGTACACCGGCCACCCGTGCCGGTATTTTGGAAAAGCTGGTATCTGCCGGTTTTCTGGAACGAAAAAAGAGCAGGAAAACGGTGCAGCTTCTCCCTTCCCACGATGCAGTTTCCCTTATTACAGTGCTGCCGGAACAACTGCAATCGCCGCTTCTGACTGCCGAGTGGGAGTACCGCCTGGGAGAGATCGAGCGCGGGCAGCTTGCCCCAGAGGAGTTTCTGGCCGGGATCAGCACCATGCTGAAAGATCTGGTGGGAACTTATCAGGTCATCAAAGGAACTGAGTACCTGTTCACTCCGCCCCGTGAGATGGTGGGCAAATGCCCTCGCTGCGGCGGTGAAGTTGCAGAACTGCAAAAAGGCTTCTTCTGTCAGAATGATTCTTGCAAATTTGCAATCTGGAAAAATAACAAATGGTGGGCTGCCAAGAAAAAACAGCCGACCAAGGCTGTGGTGTCTGCACTGCTTAACGATGGCCGTGTCCGTGTGACGGGGCTATATTCGGAGAAAACCGGCAAGACCTACGATGCCACTGTGGTTTTGGAGGACGATGGACAGTACGCCAACTTCAAGCTGGAATTTGATCAGCGGAAAGGAGGCAGCCGATGAAGCTCTCTTTAGTGGAACGGGAAACCATTCTGCTTTATAACCAGGCAGAACCAATGGCTGAGGTCTACACCCACGATCCCCGTCTGATGGAGAAGCTGGAACTGCTGGCAAAAAAGCACCCCGACCAGATCACCCGAAAGGACGCCCATAATTTTACCGTCCCCAAGCGGTGTGTATCAGTCCGGGAGCCATACAGCGCAGAACGCCGCAAAGCTGCCAGTGAACGGGCGAAAGCTGCCGGATACCAGCCCCCTGTGAGAAAGTCCGGCAGTTAAAGGCACATGACAGAGAATGTATTTGAAGCAGTCAAGCAGTCGGTCAGCACCAGAGATGCGGCAGCGTTTTATGGGATCGAGGTCAAACGAAATGGTATGGCCTGCTGTCCCTTTCACGATGATAAGAACCCAAGCATGAAGGTAGACCAGCGGTTCCACTGCTTTGGCTGCGGTGAAGATGGGGATGTGATCGACTTTACCGCAAAGCTCTTTGACCTCTCCCCAAAAGAAGCGGCGGAGAAACTGGCACAGGACTTTGGCCTGATCTATGACAGTCAGGCCCCTCCCCGCAGGAGATATGTCCGGCAAAAAAACGAGGCACAGAAGTTTCGGGAGGATCGACAGCGCTGTTACCGCGTACTGTCCGATTACTACTATCTGCTGAAAAAATGGGAGGCCGACCGTTCTCCCAGGACACCGGAGGAAGAACCGCACCCCCGCTTTGTGGAAGCAATCCAGAAGAAAACCTATGTAGAGTACCTGCTGGACCTTTTTCTTTATGAAAGTGAAGAAGAACAAAAGGCATGGATTGCAGAACACACAGCAGAAATCACACACTTGGAAAGGAGATTGAAAATCATGGCTGAGAATAAACCCACCAACCGAGAACGGCTAAGGGAAATCACAGATGGCATCGAGCAGGGTATCAAAGAATTGTTTGAAAGCGAAAAGTATATGCGTTATCTGTCCGTCATGTCCCGATTTCACCGCTATTCGGTAAACAACACCATGCTCATCTATATGCAGAAGCCGGATGCCACTTTGGTAGCCGGATACAATAAGTGGAAAGACCAGTTTGAGCGTCATGTAAAAAAGGGCGAGCATGGCATTACCATCATCGCTCCCACACCGTATAAGAAGAAAATCGAGGAGCAGAAGCTGGACCCAGATACCAAGGCTCCGATTCTGGATAAAGACGGAAAGATCGTCACAGAGGAAAAAGAAATTGAGATTCCCATGTTCCGCCCGGTCAAGGTCTTTGATGTGAGCCAGACCGACGGGAAACCTTTGCCTGAGCTTGCATCATCCCTTTCCGGCAATGTGCCAAATTATGAGGCATTCATGGAGGCCCTGCGCCGCAGCGCACCGGTGCCGATTACTTTTGAAGCAATGGCCGCCGATACGGACGGCTATTTTTCTGCTGATCATCAGAAAATTGCCATTCGTCAGGGCATGAGCGAGGTGCAGACGGTTTCGGCCACGGTCCACGAGATTGCTCACAGCAAGCTCCATGACCCTAAAAAATATGAAATGCTACCGTCATGGAAGGTTGTGCTGGAGAGTGAAGGTGGAACTAAGCATGATTTCAAGCTGGATCTTGCCACAGAAAAAGAAGCCGAACAGTTTGCTTCTGATATGGATTGGCGCTATGTGGACGAAAATCAGTTTGAATGGCGTCTTGCAGTTGAGGAAGATGCAACCGCAAAAAAACAGGCAATCAAAAACCGTCACACGGAGGAAGTGGAGGCTGAAAGCATCTCCTATGCGGTCTGCAAGTATTTTGGCATTGAGACCGGAGAAAACAGCTTCGGCTATATTGCAAGCTGGAGTCAGGGCAAGGAACTGAAAGAGCTGAGAGCCAGTTTGGAGACCATCAACAAAACCTCCGGCACTTTGATCTCCGACATTGAGCGCCACTATAAGGAAATCTGCAAAGAGCGCGGAATCGACCCTCATGCAAAGGCAGAGCCGGAAACCGCCCCGATAGAGCAGCCAACCAGCAATCTGACTTACTATGTAGCAGAGTGCATGGAATTTCCAAACCTCGGAGAATACCACGATAACCTGTCTTTGGAGGAAGCAATCCGCATTTATCAGGAGATTCCGGCAGAACGAATGAACGGGATCAAGGGCATTGGTTTTGAGCTGAAAGACGGAAGCGACTATGAAGGACCTTTTCCGATTTTGACCGGCCAGACCATTGACCTGGACACCATCCAGGCAATCGACTATTACCGTGATAATCCTCTGGTGCAAAAAGCGGTAAAGGAATTGGCTGCGGCCATGCCGGAAATGGAGGTACTGGGGGCGGATGCCAACCAGCAGGAGGCTTTGTTTCTGATCAACGATACTACCTATCTTCATATCCAACCTTGTGACAGCGGATGGGACTACACTCTTTACGATGCTGCGTCCATGAAAGAGCTGGATGGTGGTCAGCTGGATATGCCGGAGATTTCCCGCATGAAGGCAGTTCTCCAGATTTGTGATGACAACGATTTGGGCAGAGACTCGGTAAAATACGCACCGTTGTCCATGGTTGAGACCTTGCAGGAAGCTGCTTATGAGCAGATGCGGGCAGAGGCAAGTCAGATGACCGCTTCTTCCCAGCTGCCGGAAGCGCAGGAGCAGGCACTGGATGAATACCCCATGCCGGATGAGCAGGTATCCACACCGGATATGCAGGAATATGGCTACTTCTATGATGGGATGCTCCCTGTTACCAGAGAACGGGCGCTGGAACTGGATGCCGCCAGTTTGACCGTCTATGTGCTGCATGAGGACAATACGGAGAGCATGGTGTTTGACCCGCAGGAAATCATGGATCATGGCGGTCTTTTCGGTGTGGACCATGAGGAATGGGAGAAAAGCCCTCAGTTCCACGAAAAGGTCATGGAGCGTCAGGAACATCAGCAGGAACGGGAACAGGCATTTCTTGCTCAGAACAGAGATTGCTTTGCCATCTATCAGGTGAGCCGTGACGATCCGCAGAATGTGCGCTTTATGAATCTGGATTGGTTAAAGTCCCATGATATTTCCATAGAGCGCAGCAATTATGATCTCATTTACACTGCTCCGCTGAGGGAGTCTGGCACGGTACCGGAGCAGCTGGAAAAACTATATGAGCAGTTTAATCTGCAAAAACCGGCGGATTTTCACAGTCCTTCTATGAGTGTCAGTGACATCGTTGCGATCAAGCAGGATGGTAAGGTATCCTATCATTACTGTGACAGTGTTGGCTTTACCCAGATCCCCGGATTCCTGCCGGAAAATCCGCTGAAAAATGCGGAGATGGCCGTGGAGGACGATTACGGCATGATCGACGGTATCATCAACAATGGCGCAAAAGAACCCACGGTGGCAGAGCTGGAACAGCAGGCCCGAAGCGGTCAGCCCATTTCCCTGATGGAGTTGGCAGCCGCCACCCATCGGGAGGAACGGGAAAAGAAAAAGTCCGTCATGGAGCAGCTGAAAAGCCAGCCCAAGGCAGAACACAAAAAGGCAGCACCCAAAAAGAGTGCGGAAAGGGAGATTTGATATGGGAAACTTTACTTTTGAGGAAATGAACCTGATGTGCATTTACAATACCGGCAGCCGCACCGGACTGATCGACAGCCTGCGTGAGATGCGCGGCGAGCTGGCCCCGGAGGAAACCGAGCTGCGGGAGTTGACAGACAGCGCACTGGGCAAGCTCCAAGCCATGAGTGATGCCGAGTTTGCCGAGCTGGAATTGTACCCGGATTTTGACCAGTAAACACCATAATCGCAGGGATGGGGTGGCAATATGCTACCCCATCTTTTACCCCAAAACCGAAAGGAGGACAGAACACTATGCCAACCAAAGCTGAACTATATGCACAGATGGCGGACAAGGTGGCAACGCAGCTCACGGGGAGCTGGCAGGAATGGGCAGGGTTTCTCACCACTGCTTCCCGCCTTTACAAGTACCCGTTCCATGAGCAATTGATGATCTACGCCCAGCGTCCGGACGCTACCGCCTGTGCAGAGTACGATTTGTGGAATGAAAAGATGGGCCGGTATGTAAGGCGCGGCTCCAAGGGAATCGCTCTGGTGGACGATTCCGGGGACAGGCCCCGCCTGCGCTATGTTTTTGATATTTCCGACACCGGAACCCGTGAACATTCCCGCACTCCCTGGCTGTGGCAGCTGGAGGAGCGCCATTTGGATTTGGTGCAGGTCATGCTGGAGCGCACCTATGATGTTTCCGGTGATGACCTTGCCGGACAGCTCACTGAGGTAGCCGGAAAACTGGCTGAGGAATACTGGACGGAGCATCAGCAGGACTTCTTCTATATCGTTGACGGTTCCTTTTTGGAGGAATATGATGAGTATAACATCGGAGTGCAGTTTAAGGCAGCAGCCACCGTCAGCATCACTTACGCTTTGATGTCCCGCTGCGGACTGGAGCCGGAACGCTACTTCGACCACGAAGATTTCATGGCAATCTTTGATTTCAACACCCCGTCCACCATCGGGGCGCTGGGAACAGCGGTCAGCCAGATCAACCAGCAGGTGCTGTGGCAGATCGGCGTTACCGTCCGAAATACAGAGCGCGAAGCCAACCAAGAAAGGAGCAAACAAGATGAACAATCCCATGACCTATATCCAGAACGGAGACTATCTGATTCCCGACCTGAAGCTGAGCCAGCAGCCGGAGAAACCCTTGGGCAAGTACGGAAGGATGAGGAAAACCTACCTGAAGGAACACCGTCCCATCCTCTACAACCAGATGTTGCTGAGCGAGAAGCTGTACCCGCACCTTCTGGAGATCGACGAGACCGCCCAGAGCAGACTGGAGCAGATGATGCCCCAGCTGGCGAAGGAAGCGGGAGCCACCGAGGAACTGAAAGCCAGCGATCCCATGAAGTGGGTGGGGCTGATGAACACCTGCAAAGCTCAGGCCGAGGAAATCCTGATGGCGGAGCTTATCAACAGCTGACCCTAAACCTGTTCCTTTCCGAAGCGGAGCAGATCCAATCCATAGATGAAGCAGAGAATGTAGCGCATACATCCTCTGCTTTTTCTTTTGCCCAAAATGATATTGACCATGTGCTGCGTTTGGGCGGCAATACAGATCGTCAGAGGGAGCGTGTGGTTGCAGCATTTGAAAAGCAGAAAACCACCGCTGAGATTGCCGAGATACTGAAAACGCTGTACCACGGCGGCAACGGCCTTGGCAGTGTGAGTGCATGGTATGCCGAGGATGGTATCCATCTTTCACATGGGAAGTCTGTCCGTTATGACAGGTCTGCCCAGATCATTTCTTGGGAGCGCGCCGCAGAGCGTATCGGGGAGCTTTTGGAAAGTGGTCAGTTTGCCTCCAATGTGGAGCTTGCAGAAGCGGCAGGCTATGAACGCTCCCTCCTTGCAGAAAAGCTCTGGTATCTGTATCACGATCTCAGTGAGGGTGCCAGAGAAGCCGGATATTTGTCCTGCCTGTCAGAGATCAAAGGCAATGGTTTCCCAGAGGAGACCCGCCGCCTGACGGAGCAGCTGAGTGACCCGGCTTTCCGCCAGACCCTCAAGGAAGAATACGCTGCCTTCTGGACTGCCTATCAGCAGGACCGTGACCTGTTGCGTTTTCACTATCATAGACCGAGGGAGATCTGGGAGAACCTGAAGGACCTTGACCTGCCCCGCAGGACCTTTTCTTCAGAGCTTTCCCAAGTGCCAACCGTCCAGCACTTTATTACCGAGGATGAGATCGACGCCGCCATGACCGGCGGCAGCAGTTTCGCCGGAGGAAAAGGCCGTATCTATGCGTTCTTCATGGCAAACCATACGGATAAGGAGAAAGTGAGATTCCTCAAAGACGAGTATGGCATTGGCGGACGCTCTCATGCCTTGTCCGGCGCAACACACAGCGGCGAAGATCACGATGGGAAAGGACTGCACTATAAAAAGCAGGACTGCCCGGATGTTCACTTGAACTGGGAAAAGGTTGCCAAGCGCATTACCTCACTTGTCCAGAAAGACCGCTATCTTACCGAACAGGAACAGGCACAGTATGACAAGATCCAGTCTGAACAGGAACTGGCCGAAGAAGATGCCATTCAAGCCCAGCAGCCGGAGATGGATGAAGAAACACCAAAGCCTACCCTTGGGGAGCAGTTTGAGCAGTATAAGCCTGTGGTGACTGCCGCCATTTCCGAGGATACCGCATATCGCAATGCCTGCGGTCATTCTGACCGTGAAAATGCTGTCATCGAGGGTAATGCCGCTGTGCGCCGTGCAGTTCTTGGTTCTAAGGATATGGAGCTGATCCGACTCTATTCGGATGTGCCGGGGTTCCGTCAGCGTTTACACCGGGAAGTGATCGACGAGACCTATCCAAAGCTCCATGAGCTTCTGCGCCCTCTTTCTCAGGAAGATATTGATACTGCCATTTGTGCATGGAACGGCAATATCGAGAGTAAACACGCTGTCGTCCGTTATATGAAAGACCATGCAAGAGAAAAAGATACCGCCGCATGGCTGGCTCAGGAATACGGCGGCAGTAACAGCAACAGCCTGTTCGTTGTCCGTGCCGGCAGCCCGGAGGAAACGCAGCTGCCCTGGCCGAAGGTACAGCGCAGGCTTGCCCAGCTCATTCAGGAGGAACGGTTCTATACCGAAGAAGAACAGGACCGTTTTGACAACATCGACCCCATCGCCATCCGGGAAACTCTGGAGGAAAGGGGGATCGTCAACGGCCAGGTGGCAGACCCGGAAAAACTGGACAATGTCCCGTTTATCCAACAGGTGATGTCAGATGCCGAGCAGATCGCAGATGCCGAGACAGAGCAGACTTCCAAAGTTTCCATTTCCGATGAGGAATATGACGCAGTTCGCCGCCCAATTCCGCAAAGAACCTCCTATGACCCAGCCGCCCCGGTCTATGCCGTGGGCGATACCGTGTATATCGAGGATGACGCCTATCAGATCACAGAGCTGCGGGAGGACACCGTACAGCTTCTGCCCACTGGGATGGTATATCCTATCTACCGGGCAGAGCGCAAAGAACAGTTCGAGCAGCTGCTTCGGGCAGACCGCCGCAATGCTTACTATACCGAGTTTCTTCCTATTGACCCGGACAAGGCAGATCAGGACTTGCGGGATGTATTGGCTCATGGACTGATGGATGAAGCGGATAAAAAGCAGATTTCCACGCTGCTGCAATCCGGCAGGAGCAACAGCGAGATCGCCTACTGGCTGAGCAGAGCCTATTCCGGTGAGATCGAGACACTGAATCTGGAGACTGGTGATATTGCCGATTACCGTACCACGGCACGGGGCATAGAACTGGAAGTCATGGATGCAGAGGAAAAGCGTCTGGCTATGCTGTATTTCCGCTGGGATGAGGTTGCGCCTTTGCTGCGCGGGATGTATGCCCGTCAGCAGGACGGTTTTGGACAGGAACAGCCCCAACCGGCTACCGAATCCCCGACCTTCCATTCCGAGACCATGGCCGTCTATCCGGGCGATAAGAACAATCTGCCTTATGATGTGGTGGTGGAACGACTGCATATCGAGGAGCCGGAGCCACCAGCACCTGTGACAGAGCCGGAGAAAACTTTTGAGGAAGTGCTGGACGAACACTCGGTTTCCATTCAGGTCAATAGCCAGTGGCAGACCTTCCCCAATGCCAAAGCTGCCGAGGAAGCCTCCTATGAGGAATACAAGGATAACCTGCGCCGCAATGCAAAAAACTTCCGCATTACAGACGAGCATTTGGGCGAAGGCGGTCCAAAAGCCAAGTTCCAGGCAAATGTCAATGCGATTCGTTTGCTGAAAGAGCTGGAAGCTGCCGGACAGCAGGCAAGCCCCGAACAGCAGGAGGTTCTTTCTCGATACGTGGGCTGGGGCGGTCTCTCTGATGCGTTTGACCCGGAGAAACCGGCATGGGCTTTAGAGTATGCCCAGCTAAAAGAACTGCTGACCCCGGAGGAATATGCCGCCGCCAGAAGCTCTACCCTCAACGCCCATTACACCAGCTCTACGGTCATTCAGGCCATCTATGAAGCGGTGGACCGTATGGGATTTGAGACCGGAAATATTTTGGAGCCATCTATGGGTGTGGGCAACTTCTTCGGTATGCTGCCGGAGAAAATGCGAAACAGCCGTCTGTACGGCGTGGAGCTGGACCCTGTTTCCGGGCGCATCGCAAAGCAGCTCTATCCCAAGGCGGACATCACAGTAGGCGGCTTTGAGACCACCGACAGGCGTGACTTCTTTGACCTTGCCATCGGCAATGTGCCGTTCGGTCAGTATCAGGTCAACGACAAAGCCTACAACAAGCTGAATTTCAGTATTCATAACTATTTTTTTGCCAAAGCACTGGATCAGGTGCGTCCCGGCGGCGTGGTAGCTTTTGTGACCTCCCGCTATACCATGGACGCCAAGGATTCCACCGTGCGCCGCTATCTTGCCCAGCGTGCTGAGCTGCTGGGAGCGATCCGTCTGCCTAATGACGCGTTCAAAAAGAATGCCGGTGCCGAGGTGGTATCGGACATCATCTTTCTCCAAAAGCGGGACCGTCCGCTGGACATTGCACCAGAATGGACGCAGACCGGACAAACGGAGGATGGGTTTGCCATCAACCGGTATTTTATCGACCACCCGGAAATGGTGCTGGGCAGACAGGAGCCGGTAAGCACTGCTCATGGTATGGACTACACCGTGAACCCTATCGAGGGACTGGAGCTTTCCGACCAGCTGCATGATGCGGTGAAGTATATTCATGGCACTTATCAGGAGGCAGAGCTGCCGGAGCTGGGCGAAGGCGAAGCTATTGACACCTCCATTCCTGCCGACCCCAATGTGAAGAACTATTCCTATGCCATTGTAGACGGGCAGGTGTACTACCGGGAAAACAGCCGTATGGTGCGCCCTGACCTCAACGCCACCGCCGAAGCCCGTGTAAAAGGTCTTGTGGGACTGCGTGATTGTGTGCAGGAACTGATCGACCTTCAGATGGATGCAGCGGTTCCGGACAGCACCATTACCCAAAAGCAGGCGGAACTGAACAGCCTCTATGACAGCTTTTCTGCCAAATACGGTCTCATCAATGACCGTGCAAACCGTCTGGCCTATGCAGACGATTCTTCCTATTACCTGCTCTGTGCGCTGGAAGTCATCGACGAGGACGGAAAGCTGGAACGCAAGGCAGATATGTTCACCAAACGGACCATCAAGCCCCATCAGGCGGTGGCTGTGGTGGATACGGCAAGTGAAGCACTGGCGGTGTCCATCTCGGAAAAAGCCTGCGTGGATATGGACTATATGAGCCAGCTTACCGGAAAAACAAAAGAAGAACTGGCCGGAGAGCTGCAAGGCGTAATCTTCCGTGTACCGGGACAGTTGGAGCAGGACGGAACGCCACATTATGTGACTGCTGATGAATACCTCTCTGGCAATGTACGCCGAAAACTGCGTCAGGCGCAGCGGGCGGCACAGCAGGACCCGGTTTATGCAGTCAATGTGGAAGCTCTTACCGCCGCCCAGCCCAAAGACCTGGATGCGTCGGAGATCGAGGTGCGGCTGGGCGCTACCTGGATTGACAAGGAGTACATCCAGCAGTTTATGTACGAGACCTTCAACACCCCGTTTTATCTCCAGCGCAGTATTGAGGTCAACTATTCCTCCTTCACTGCTGAATGGCAGATCAAGGGGAAATCTTCCGTATCCTACAACGATGTGGCAGCTTACACTACCTATGGAACCAGCCGCGCCAATGCCTATAAGATTTTGGAGGACAGCCTGAACCTGCGGGATGTCCGTATCTATGACACCATAGAGGACGCAGACGGAAAAGAGCGCCGCGTGCTGAACGCCAAGGAGACCACCCTGGCGGCCCAAAAACAGCAAGCGATCCGGGAAGCCTTTAGGGACTGGATCTGGAGAGACCCGGAACGCCGCCAGACTTTGGTGCGCCAGTACAACGAGGAAATGAACTCTACCCGTCCCCGTGAATATGATGGCAGCCACATCACTTTTGGAGGGATGAACCCGGCCATTACCCTGCGGGAACACCAGAAAAGCGCCATTGCCCATGTGCTGTATGGAGGAAATACCCTGTTGGCACATGAAGTAGGCGCAGGCAAAACTTTTGAGATGGTGGCCGCTGCTATGGAAGCCAAACGCCTGGGCTTGTGCCAGAAATCTCTTTTTGTGGTTCCAAACCACCTGACCGAGCAGTGGGCGTCGGAGTTTCTGCGTCTCTATCCTTCCGCCAATATCTTAGTCACCACCAAAAAGGACTTTGAGACCCATAACCGAAAGAAGTTCTGCGCTCGTATTGCGACGGGTGATTATGATGCCATCATCATGGGACACAGCCAGTTTGAGCGTATCCCCATCAGCCGGGAGCGTCAGGAACGGCTTCTCTATGAGCAGATCGACGAGATCACCGAGGGGATTGCAGAGGTACAGGCCAGTGGCGGCGAGCGTTTTACCGTCAAGCAGCTGGAGCGTACCAGAAAGTCTCTGGAAGCCAGACTGGAAAAGCTGCAAGCCGAGGGACGAAAAGACGATGTGGTGACTTTTGAGCAGCTGGGTGTGGACCGTTTGTTTGTGGACGAGGCCCACAACTATAAAAACCTGTTTCTATACACAAAAATGCGGAATGTGGCTGGTCTTTCCACATCGGACGCGCAGAAATCCTCCGATATGTTTGCCAAGTGCCGCTATATGGA
>DXUR01000070.1 GCA_019417795.1 Clostridiales bacterium
GAGCAGGAGCCTGCCTATACGCCGCCCCGGCCCATCGCCGTGGACGATCAGGTGGAGCTGCCCGGCGTGAAGATGGCCGCCACGGTGCTGGCCGTCAACGGCGACGGCACCCTGCTGCTGCAGGCGGGCCGCATGAAGATGACCGTCAAGGCCCAGCAGGTGCGCCTGCTGGAGGGCGCTCCCAAGAAGTCCAAGCCTGCCCCCAGTTCCTCCGCCGCCACCCTGAACACCGTGTCCCGTGCCTCCTCGGAGCTGGATATCCGGGGCTATGAGACGCTGGAGGCCGAGAGCGTGGTGGAAAACTATCTGGACAGTGCCGTCATGGCCAAGCTGGGCACCGTCACCATCATCCACGGAAAGGGTACCGGCGCTCTGCGAAAGGCCGTCCACGAGATCCTCAAGCGTAACAAGGCCGTCAAAAGCTTCCGGCTTGGCCGCTACGGCGAGGGTGAGGCCGGTGTCACCGTGGTGGAGCTGAAATAAGCCGCTTTCGTGTAGAACGACGAATTTTTTCTTTGATTCTCTGCAATCGCCACAAATTTTTGTGGGATTGAATATTGCTTTCTCCCCGTTATCCGTTATAATAGTATGTGTAGCAGTCGGCTTGAAGACTGCGAATAAAGGAGTGCTGGTTTGATGTATACGCAGGAAATTACCGTTCAGAATGAGGTGGGGCTGCACGCACGTCCCGCTACGTATTTCATTCAGAAGGCCAACGAGTTCAAGAGCGGCATTTGGGTAGAGAAGGAAGAGCGCCGGGTCAACGCCAAGAGTCTGCTGGGCGTGCTGTCCCTGGGTATTGTGAAGGGAACCAACATCACCCTCATCGCTGACGGCTCTGATGAAAAGGAAGCCGTGGATGCTCTGGTATCTCTGATCCAGAACAACTTCGGCGAGTAACGACCGAACATGAAACAGCGCCGGTGTCTGCTGTCAGCAAGCACCGGCGTTGTTCTGCTTTTATCCTCTCGGCGGGCAAGCGCAAGCACGCCTGACAGCGTGTCCTTCCGGCGCTTTTTCCTTGCTCATCGATGGTACGATCTCTGCACAAAAGGACGCCCCCGGCGTGGCCGGAGGCGTCCTTTTCATGTGTTTCGCTGCCCCCTATGGGGCCGCCCGGTCAGCAGCCGCAGCCGCAGCCGTTGTTATTCTGGGTGTTGCCGCAGCCGCAGCCGTTGCCGCCCCAGAACAGGCACAGGATGATGATGGCGATGATGATCCAGCAGCCGCAGCCGCCGAAGCAGGAGTTCTGATTGCACATAAGAACGTGACCTCCTATGAAAATTGGACCCGCAGGTCTCATTCCATAGTATGATCCGCCCCTTAATAGAGTTCCTCCGGCCGGGAGATACGGTAGCTGAGGGTCAGGAGGGTATCCACAAAGTGGATGTCCTCGAAGAATACCCCCTTGGTCTGGGTGGAGAGCTCCACATTGGTGAAGTTCCAGAAGCCCTTCACCCCCAGAGCAATGAGCCGGTCCGCCAGCGGCTGGGCCACGCTCTGAGGCACGGTCAGCACCGCCACGTTGGGGTGGTACTCCTCCACATAGTGTTCCAGCTCCTCCATGGGCCGGATGGTCACGTCGTGGATCTTGGTGCCGATCAGCGCCGGGGACACGTCGAAGGCGGTATCCACCTGAAAGCCCACCTTCTGAAAGTCGAAGTTCTGCAGCAGCGCATGGCCCAGATGGCCCGCTCCCACCACAATGAGCCGGTAGCCGGAGTCGATGCCCAGAATGTGGCCAATCTCCGAGCGCAGCTCCGCCACGTTATAGCCGTAGCCCTGCTGACCGAATTCACCGAAGCAGCTGAGATCCTGCCGGATCTGAGAGGCGGTGATGTCCATTTTCTGCCCCAGTGAATTGGAGGAAATGCGTACCACGCCCTTGTTATGCAGCTCGTCCAGATAGCGGTAATAGCGGGGCAGACGATGGATCACCGCATCCGAGACCTTTTGTTTTTTCATATGCGTCCTTCTTCTTTGCCGGCGGCAGGAGCCGGGCTGCAGCCCGCTTTCCCCTACCGCTTGTTTTCGTCTTTCTGAATTGTACTCCAAATTCCAGAACTTGTCAACTTTTTTAACAATCTTTTTTGTCTTTTGTGCAGTTTTCTTCTTTACATTCCCGAAAAAGATGGTATAATAAATTAGTCGCAAGGGGGGAAGTCTCCCTCTGCTCCATATGCGCCCGTAGCTCAGCTGGATAGAGTGACAGACTCCGACATTTCAGGCATTTCCAGTTGAGATATGGCGCAAGCCGTTGCCACACCTGCGTTTGCGGGAACGGCAGAGAAAAAATGCGTGGTCGTTGACTACTGTTTGACGACTATTCCCGCAGAAGACAACCAAATATGCGCCCGTAGCTCAGATGGATAGAGCGTTAGACTCCGACTCTAAAGGCCGCTGGTTCGAATCCAGTCGGGCGTACCAAATCCCTAAAAGCTGTATAGCTTTTGGGGATTTTTATTAGCAACAGATGGAGGCGGTACCTGACTTGCGCGTTTAAGTGATTGAATAGCGGTATTATGCGCTTTGCCTGTTCATCAAGAGAAACGAATAATGGTTGCTGATAGATTAAAATAATGGTATACTTTAACAATCATGTAGTATAGCTAAGCGCTTACGAATCATTCAATGAAGAATTGTGGTGATCAGCTATGTTTGATTTTGGAAACGCAAATGACGGGCAGCGAAAAGCAATAGCGGCTGCAGACGGTCCTGTCCTCATAACGGCAGGTCCCGGAACCGGCAAAACATATACGCTCGTGCAGCGTGCAATCTACCTCATAGAGGAATGCAATGTAAGGCCGGAGAGCATCTTCATTGCCACATTTACGGAAAAGGCTGCGAAGGAACTGGTAACACGTATTACAAACGAGCTTGCAAATCGAAACATCACGGCAAACATCAACGAAATGTATATCGGTACGTTCCACTCGCTCTGCCTTCGTATGCTGAAAGAGCATTTGGAATATACACGGCTTCGCCGAAACTACCGCTTGATGGATTCGTTTGACCAGCAGTATATGGTATTTCAGAATATCCATCGTTTCAGAAGTATTCCGGAGATTGAAATCGTCCTTCCGAACGGTGGCGCATGGAAGCAAGCCGAAACGATCTGTAACTTTGTAAACAACCTTTCCGAAGAATTGGTTTCGCCGGAGGAGCTGATGTCTGACCATGACCCATCGATTGCATCACTCGGTCGGATGCTTCAGGAATATCGCACAATTCTTACGGAAGCGAATCTGATGGATTTCTCCTCCATCCAGATAGAGGCATATCGGCTTCTCTGCGATAACGAGGGCATTCTGAATGAGCTTCGCTCTGCGATCACGCATATCATGGTCGATGAATACCAGGACACGAACTATATTCAGGAGCAACTCGTGTTTCTCCTCGCCGGGGAAAGAAAGAATATCTGCGTGGTCGGAGACGATGACCAGGGCCTGTACCGTTTCCGCGGTGCAACCATCCGAAACATCCTGGAATTTCCGCAGAAGTTTGCCAATGGCGAATGCCGTATTATCCCGCTGGTCATCAACTATCGTTCCAACAGCGACATCGTTGATTTTTATAACCGATGGATGGATACCACGGATGGTGCAAAGTTCAAGTTTCGCTGGGAAAATTTCAGATATGAAAAACGCATTGAACCTCATGAAAAATCCGCACTTCACAGCCCTGCGGTCGTGAAATTAGCCGGTGTGAATGACGAGGATGAATGGCATGAGAAGATCCTGCAGTTTATCAACAACCTGAAAACATCCGGCAAGCTGATGGACTATAATCAGATAGCGTTTCTCTTCAACTCAGTCAAACATCCGAGGGTGACTGCTCTTGCTCGTTTTCTTGAGGAGAACCATATCAATGTTTACTCACCGCGTTCGGATATGTTTTTCCAGCGTGACGAAATACGACTGGCACTCGGCTGCCTTATGCTGATGTTCCCGTTTTATGTGCAGGGGTTGGAAAACGGGGAGTATACCTTTTTACAGCCTGAGCACCTGACTTATTATCGGAACTGTATCATGCTGGCGAATGAGTATCTGATGCAGCCGGAGCACACCGACCTGCTGAAATGGATACGCCGCCGAGGAAAAGACCATGTAAGCCTGACCGACGCAACGGACTACGCCTACTGTGGGCTCATGTATCAGATGTTTGAGTTTCAGCCTTTTGCCGGTATTCTGGATACAGATATGGATGTCGGCGTTGTCGATATCCGACCAGCTCGAAATCTGGCAAAGCTGACGCAGATCATCGGAAAATTTGAATACCTCCACCGGGTGGATGTCTTATCGGCCGACAAGTATCGCGGGAAACGCGGCATTGATGCCAATACGGAACTGCTCTTTAATCTGTATCTCCGCCTGCTCTATGACGGCGGTATCACGGAGTATGAGGATGATTCCGAGTATGCGCCGAGCGGCTGCGTCTCATTCCTTACGATCCACCAGTCCAAAGGGATGGAATTCCCGATTGTTTTTGTGGATTCTCTGACAAATGTGCCGAGAAAAACCACAAACGACCTTATGATGACGATAGAGGATCGCTACTTCAAGCGCCCGGCATTTGAACCGTATGAGGTCACAAAATTCTTTGATTTCTGGCGTCTGTACTACACGGCTTTCTCCCGTGCGCAGGATCTGTTGATACTGACCTGCAATGAGGACAAGCGGACACCCAGCGCTTACTTCAAAGAGGTTTATGACGAGCTTCAGTCCGTGGACAGCGAAGCATTTGATATCCGGGAGTTCAACTTCAAGTCCGTGAAGGCCGTGAACGTCAAGAGCACCTACTCGTTCACATCGCACATCACAGTGTATGAGACCTGCGCCCTGCAGTACAAGTTCTACCGCGAACTGGAGTTCATGCCCGTCCGTGCCAACGCTATGCTCTTCGGTACGCTTGTCCATGAGACGATAGAGGATGTTCACCGTGCTGCACTCAGGCACGAGGAGCAGACGATCACCGAGGAAAACGTGAACCGTTGGTTTGCCTCCAACTATGTGTCATTGACGAAAACCGAGCACACCTACCTCGCCGGTCCTCAGCGCGAGGCGGCATTGAAGCAAGTGCTCCGCTATGTAGAGCGGCAGCACGGCGACTGGTCTGCCATCCAGCAAGCAGAGGTGGATGTTTCTCTGGTGAAGCCGGATTATATCATTGAAGGCAAGGTCGACCTGATCCGGGGTGAGGGCGACACGGTCGAGATTGTGGATTTCAAAGCCGAACGGAAACCGGATATGGAGAAAATGCGGGATCGGCTTGAGCGGTACCGTCGGCAGCTTCATATCTATGCCCATCTCGTGGAGGAGCGTACCGGGCGGAAGGTCAGTAAGATGCACCTCTACTATACCGGAGAGGACGGCGGCGTACCGACGATCACATATCCGTATACAAAGTCTGCCGTGGAAGGAACGCTGGCGTCATTCGATGATACGGTACATAAGATCATGAAGAAGGATTTCCGGCACTGTGCCGATGACCCGAAGGTCTGCGCTGGCTGTGACTTCCGTTTCTATTGCAGAAACAAATAACCGATGGAGGGTTTGATAACAATGGATGAGCAGCTTACTTTTGAATTTGAACAGAGACCGACGATAAAGGGGTTCCCAGAGCTCCGCTGGACGGGCAAGCGCCCATACCGCTCCACACAGTACTACCCTGCGCAGCTGCGGGAGTCCTACGGCGAGGAGCAGAATGGCTGGATCAACAAGATTTTCTGGGGTGATAATCTCCAGGTCATGAGCCATCTGCTGAAGGAGTATCGTGGAAAAATCGACCTCATCTATATTGATCCTCCGTTCGACAGCAAGGCCGATTACAAGAAGAAGATTGATGTACGTGGAGTAGGATCAACAGAAAGCGACAGTTCCTCGTTTGAGGAAAAGCAGTATGGTGATATTTGGACGAATGACGAGTATCTCCAGTTTATGTATGAGAGAATGATTTTAATGCGTGAGCTTCTCTCGGAGACTGGAAGCATCGTGCTTCACTGTGATTGGCACAAGGTTCACCATTTGAGATGCATAATGGACGAAGTGTTTGGTGTTGATAACTTCCATAATGAAATAATTTACTGCTATAGTGGTGGTGGAATACCCAAGACCGAAATGCCGAGAAAACACGATAATTTACTTTGGTATTCCAAGCACGCAGAAAAATGGACATTTAACACCATATACCGTCCATATTCAGAAGGATCTATTCAGCGTGGCAGAAGTGCGTGCAAAGGTGAGAATGCAAAGCTCCGTGAAGAAGGCACTCCGTTAAACGATTGGTGGACAGACGTCAAAAAAATAACCAGTCCTACAGACCCAGAGAAATTGTATTACCCAACTCAAAAATCAGAAGAACTCCTCACTCGTATACTAACCATGCTCTCAAATCCCAACGACATTGTTTTCGATTGCTTCATGGGCAGCGGCACCACGCAGGCAGTTGCCATGAAACTCGGCAGGCGCTTTATCGGTGCAGACATCAACCTCGGTGCCATTCAGACTACTACCAAGAGATTACTCTCCATTGCCGCCGAATTGAAGCCTGCCCATAAGCCCGTGACCTACGACATGATAAAGCCGCAGCTTTCGATGGTAGCCGAAGAACCTGCTCCTTACCTCGCTGCCGCAAGCACAGGCGGAAATACCCAACTGAGTGCCGAGGAACGCGGCAAGGTCATCGACTTCTTTAAGGCAAAGGGCTTAGATACCTCTGCCCTCGAAGAGGACGTGAAGTACACAGGTTTTGAAGTCTACAACGTCAATAACTACGACTTCTTCCGCAATCCCGTGGAAGCCCGTGACCTTCTCATCGCCGCCCTGGAAATCCAGCCGTTCCCACAGAGTGATGTCTGGGACGGTGAACTGGACGGCAGGATGGTGAAGATCATGCCCGTCAACCGCATTGCCACCAAGGCAGACCTGAAGGAGCTTCTTGCGAATCTTCCGTATAAAACCTATGAAAAGCGCAAGGAAGAAAATCCGAATCAGCCCGTGGAGCGCATCACCATCGTCTGCATGGGACACGAGCCTGACCTGAAGGGTGCAATGGAACAGGAACTGACGGACTATAAGGTGGATATCCAGATCATGGACATCCTCCGCGATAAAGCCGACCTTCAGCTGAAGCGTGACTCCGAGGCCGAAATCGTCCGTGAGGGAGGCAAGCTGGTCATCCGTGCGTTCTATCCGATGAACTTGATGCAGAAGCTCTCCCTCCAGAAAGAGTACGTGGAGGACTGGCGTCAGCTGGTCGATTCCGTTATGATCGACTGGAACTACGACGGCGTGGTGATGCAGCCTGCCGTGACCGATGTCCCCGGCAAGAGTGAACTGGTAAAGGGTATCTACGACATTCCGGAAGGTTCCGGCACCATCAAAGTCAAAATCACCGACCTGCTCTCCGAGTCGCTGGAATTGGAGGTGCGTTAAATGCCCGCAGGATTTGATCCGAATTTTTCCTTCAACGAGCAGCTGTGGTATTACTACTCTACGAACCGAGGAAAAATTCGCTCCCGTTATAATGACCTCACGAGAAAATTCCTCGCCTACAACGACGGCGAGGAGAATCCCCACGCCTTCCTGCGGAAGCCGCAGTTTGAGGCGTTGGAGATGTATGTTTTTGTGAAGGAATTCATGAATAACAAGCAGGTCTATGAGATGTTTGACGACTGGCGTCACAGACGGGATCGCTTCTCCGATGCGTCCTATTATTCCATTGGTAAGGGCGGTCAGATCCGACTCTTTGACGCCCCGACTGAGAAGCAGACCGACACGCTCTTCAAGCAGATGAAGAAGTACCGTGAGAGCTATCCAAACTACATTTACGCACTTACGATGGGACTTGGCAAAACCATCCTCATGGCTACCTGCATCTTCTATGAATTCTTGCTTGCGAAAAAGTATCCGAGAGACAAGCGTTTCTGCCACAATGCGCTCGTGTTCGCACCGGATAAGACCGTCCTCCAGTCGCTCCGTGAGATCATGACCTTTGACAAAACGAAGGTCGTGCCGCCGGAGTATGCCCGTGTGCTCGATTCCAACATCAAATTTCACTTTCTTGACGAGGCCGGAACGATTCTGCACACTATTGATGACTCGGATTTCAATATTATCATTTCCAATACGCAGAAGATCATCGTAAAGAAAAAGCGCAAGGAATCCACGCCTACGGAGACACTCTTTGCCGGTACCGGATCACTGCTTTCTGCCGTATACGGCGCAGACAACGATGACGATGATGCGTGGGATGACACCACGCTGATGGACAACCAGCGTTTCAAGAAGCTCTGCCGTCTGCCGCAGCTCGGTGTCTATGTCGATGAGGCGCACCACCTTTTCGGTGCAGATCTGGAAAAACAGATCCGGTCGAGCGGCGCCAATAAGACCAGCCTGCGAGACACCATCAATCTGCTTGCGGAAAACACCTCCATTGTGGCCTGCTACAACTATACCGGTACACCGTATGTCAAGAACCAGCTCCTGCCGGAGGTCGTCTACGCATACGGCCTGCGTGAATCCATTTGGAACGGGTTCCTGAAAGACGCTGATCCCATCGGCTTTGAAAATGTCAAGAACGAGGAGTTCCTGACCGCAGTAGTGAGAACCTTCTGGGAACGGTACGGTGGGAAGACCTACGAAGGACTGAATCCGAAACTCGCTATCTATGCTTCTGGCGTGGAAGAGGCGGCAACGGAAGTCAAGCCGGTTCTGGAGAAAATCCTGGCTGACCTCGGCATTCCTGCCTCAAGGATTCTGCTGAATGTCGGCGATGCGAAGTACACGAAAAACGATGACATCAGAGATTTCAACAATCTCGATGTTCCCAGCTCGGAAGGAAATGAAAAGCAGTTCATTATTCTTGTTGAAAAAGGCAAGGAAGGTTGGAACTGCCGTTCTCTCTTTGGCGTGGCTCTTTTCCGTAGTCCAAAGTCGAAAATATTTGTTCTCCAGGCTACGATGCGCTGTCTCCGTGCAATCACAGACGAGCGCTTGACTGCCGCTGTATTTCTCTCCAAGGAAAACTACGACACTCTGGATGATGAGCTCCACAAGAACTTTAATATGGAGATCAAAGACATCAAGAATCCATCCAAGGATGACCGACACAAATACCAGGTACGGGTGCTTCCTCCTCCGAGAACAATCACGCTCAAGCGGGTATGGCACGAGTATACGCTCCACGAAAAGGAATACTCCGAGCCGGTAGATTTCAAGCTGGCAGATGCGGACTTCTCCAAGTATGCCAGCATCATGTACGAGAGAGACAGCCTCGCCCTTGACACCTCTGTTAAAGAGAAGAATATCGACCATTTCAAGGAGAATATGCGTTATAGCGAATTTTCTCTCGCCGGAGAAGTGGCCCGTTATCTTAATATTTCCTGCATCCTCGCCGCCAGAATTCTTCGAGAATCCGTTGACGGGATCGATACGGTTCTCGAGGCGGTCAACCGCTATAACGCTGTTTTGGATGACTATATTATCCCTGCCGTATTTCATGCGCTGTTTGATGTCACTTCGGAATTGAAAACTGAGGACAAAGAACTGGTGCTGCTGCACGAGCCGAAGGATGCCGGATACTATGAGTTCTCCGCAAAGGATGACCTCGTGCTTACAAATCGTTATCCCGGTTTTAAACCTGAAGAAATCGCAAAGAGCTTCCACGCCGACACCTATTGTTTTGACTCAAAGCCGGAGAAGGAATGCTTCATGCAGTATATTACAAGCGGCAAAGTTGCGGAGGTGTACTTCACAGGTATGTTCACCTCCAATCAGGGCGATCTCTCTGTCCATTACTATGACCCGGAATCCGGCAGAATCCGCCAGTATTATCCTGACTTCCTTGCGAAGATGACAGACGGCTCCTATCAGCTTATCGAGGTCAAAGGTGACAACAAGATTGATGATACTGTGGTTAAGGCAAAGCAGACAGCTGCTGAAGAGATGGCTGTGGCAAGTGGTATAAAGTATCTCATGTATGCTGGAAGTCAAATCATGAGTTCTCACATTTTGGACGATTCGGAATCCGTTTATCCCCGTACTATAAGTTGCCAGCAATCATGAAGTGCCACGCAAAGATGTCAAATTATTATATCTCAAGCCCTTTTTGTAGTTTTGCACTTGCGGTTTGCTTATTCTTATCGAAGGCGTGGGTGTAGATATCCAGCGTGGTAGAGGGCTGGCTGTGGCCGAGGATGCCCGCTACCGTGGCCACATCCGTACCGCCCGCGATCATCAGACTGGCGGCGGTGTGGCGGAGGGAATGGACATTCAGCTCCTGCGGCAGGCCGTTCTTCTTGAGGATCAGCTTGAAGCGGTAGGTGAAGGTGGTGGGCGTCATG
>DXUR01000700.1 GCA_019417795.1 Clostridiales bacterium
GATCAGCATGGGCTTTTTGGATTCCGCAATCATCTCCACCAGCTTTTCCACGTCATCCAGATCCGCCTCCGGCATTTTCAGGCTGCTGGTGTAGGCCCGGCGAATCAGAGACGCCAGATGCCCGGTGGCAGCGTGCTGCTCCAGAGGCAGCGGCTCGTAGTCGCACTCGGCGCTGGTCACGTCCCGGGTGATGTCGATGACCACCGGACCGGGGCGGCCGCTGCGGGCCAGAGCGAAGGCCTCCCGCACCGTGTCCGCCAGCTTTGTCACATCCCGCACCAGATAGGTGGATTTCGTAATGGGCATCGTAATGCCGGTAATGTCCACCTCCTGAAACGCGTCCCGACCGATGAGGTTCTGGGGCACGTTGCAGGAGATAAAGACCACAGAGGAGGAATCCATGTACGCGGTGGCGATGCCGGTGGTCAGGTTCGTGGCGCCGGGGCCGGAGGTAGCGAAGCACACGCCCACCTTGCCGGTGCTGCGGGCGTAGCCGTCCGCCGCGTGAGCGGCCCCCTGCTCATGGGAAGTCAGAATATGGGTGATCTCCTTGCAGTCATATAAAGCGTCATACACGTTCAGGATCGTGCCGCCGGGATACCCGAAAATGGTATCCACCTTCTGTTCCCGCAGACATTCCATCAAGATCCGCGCGCCTGTGAGTTTCATGTCGATTTCCTCCCCGTACAAGTAGCAAAAAAAGCGGCCCCGCTGACCAGCGGGACCGCTTTCGGCTCGTTTTTCTTACAAGCTCAACCGTTCTGTACCCCACGCCAGCCATATGGAATTGTGCCAATAATGGAAATAATGGCAACAAAAATGGACGCCATAATGGCGTCCATAATAATGGCGATCATAGAGCGGGAGCTTGCGGCGCAAGAGGATACGGCGTCTGCCTTGGCAGCCGCTGCGACAGTATGATCGAACATCTTTCTCATCCTGTCCACACCCCTCTCGTAAGATGTGGTTACAGTACCACTCATGAAGCGCTTTGTCAATCCGGTTTTGATAGATCGACCTATCTTTCGTAGCATTTCCAAAAATTTGCGGAATCCCGGCAAATTGGAATTGTAAATTTTGCCATAAAAAGCCAATCCCGGATCAGTTCTGCGGAAGGGCCGCAGACTTATACAGCACCCAAAACGGCGCCCCCGCCGGAGTTCCTTCTCCGACAGGGAGCGCCGTTTCGTTTCCGCTTTTCTGCTCCGGAGATCCATTCAGGAAACTCGTCGCTTTTCCAGGAGCGGCCCTCAGTCCTCCACCACCGCAAGCGCCTCGGAACCTTTTGATAACTGGCCATACATTTTCTGTTCGTAACTGTCGCTTTGTGTCAAATTTTATATTTCATCAGTTATAGCTTATAGACTCGCAATTTCTCCATTGAATTTCAACCGTAAGTGTGCTATACTATAGTCAGCCACGGAAAGGAGGCTAAGACTTATGATCAAACGCGAACTGTATATGAGCCGCATCCGTCCGTTTATCGGAACGGAGCTGATCAAGGTCATGACCGGTATCCGCCGCTGCGGGAAGTCGGTCATGTTGGAGCTGATCAAGCAGGAACTCACGGAGTCCGGTGTCAGCTCGACGCAGTTTGTCTCCATCAATTTTGAAGATATGAGCTATTCCCACCTGCAAACCGCACAGGCGCTGCATGATGAGATCACCGCAAGAGCCGCAGAAATAGAGGGCAAGGTCTATTTATTCTTTGATGAAATACAGGAGGTCAAGGACTGGGAGAAGTGCATCAACTCTCTCCGTGTTTCGCTGGATTGCGACATCTACATCACCGGATCCAATGCAAAGCTGCTGTCCGGTGAGCTTGCGACTTATTTGGGCGGTCGGTATGTGGAGTTTGTGATCTATCCGTTCTCCTTCGGGGAGTTCATGGAGCTGTACCGTTCGATTGCCCCCGATGCGTCCATCCAGCAGTGTTTCCAAAAGTACCTGCTCGCCGGAGGGATGCCCTATCTCGCAAATCTCCGATATGCGGATGCGCCGTCCAAGCAATATCTTCACGATCTGTTCAACTCTGTCCAGCTCAAGGACATCGTGAAGCGGAATAAAATCCGGGATGTAGATTTGCTGGAACGGATCATTGCCTATGTGATCGCCAATGTGGGAACGACCTTCTCGGCGACCTCGCTTGCAAAGTTTCTGAAAAACGAGCAACGCACCGTTGCCCCGGAAACGATTCTGAACTATATCAGATACTGCTGTGAGGCGTACCTGTTCTATCAGGTGAAACGGGAGGACTTGCAGGGCAAACAGATCCTTGCGTCCAACGAGAAGTATTATATTGCCGATCATGGTATCCGCGAGGCGGTCTTTGGTGGCAATATGCGGGACATCAATCTCATTTTGGAAAATATCGTGTATCTGGAACTGCTGCGCCGGGGCTATGAAGTGACTGTCGGCAGAACTGTCTCTTATACACAT
>DXUR01000701.1 GCA_019417795.1 Clostridiales bacterium
TGCCCAACGGTCTGATGTCCCGCCAGCGCACCATGACCGGCGCAGAGCTGAAGGAGACCGTCCGCGCCTTTGTGGAGGGCTGCGAGGGAGGGTTTGTGCCCTTCAACCGCGGCTCTCTGCCGGTGGTCAGCGGCATTGCCGTGGAGGTCAAAGAGGCAAGCGGCAGCTATACTCTGACCGGCATCACCCGGAACGGACAGCCGCTCCGGGACGACGACACCGTTACCGTGACCTGTCTGGCAGCGGAAAAACAGATGGAAGCGCTGCTTGCGAGCGAGAGCGGCACGCCTTTGGACGGAGATACATGGGTAAAAAACAGATGGCGCGATCATGTCTCCGGCGGCGGCGCAGCGCTTGCAGAGCCTGAAAACTATATGATACTGAGGTGAGCGGGATGGCAGACGAAAAGCACGGATCCAAACGAAACTGCCATCCCCGGCAAAAGTGGCTCCCTGTTGCTGCCATCCTTCTTCTGGTCTTGCTGATAGCAGGTTTCAGCGTTCAGTACATCTCGTTTGTGTCCCAGACCATCTATCAGGAAAGCACCTCGCATCTGGAAGAGGTTCTGCATAAATCCAATAATATGCTGAAAGAGATGGTGCGCAAAAACCTGACCTACCTGCATCTGTACAACGGCTTTCTGGAAAGTACCTCGGATGAGGCCGAAATACAGGCGTATATCAGGGCGGCACAGCAGAAGGCTGGGTTTGCCGAATTCTACTTTCTTACCTATGACGGCAACTACATGACTGTGACCGGGGAAACGGGCTACCTTGGCCTGCAGACAAATCTGGACGAAGAGCTTGCCAGCGGTAACGATATTGTGATGAATACGGCTCTGCCCGGCAAAACCCAGATGCTGGCGTTCATCTGTCCCGAAACGCAGGGCAGCTACCGGGGTTTTGCCTACGATGCCGTTGCCATCACCTATTACAATGATGAGGTGCTGAGATTACTGGACAATTCTGCCTTTCAGGGCAATGCCAGCAACTATGTCATCTACCCGGATGGGCGGGTGGTCATCGACAATTCCGTAAACCGCAAGGAAACGATCTACAACTTCATTGCGATGCTGCGCGACCATTCCGACCTTTCCGAGGCGCAGATCCTGGATCTGTCCAATGCCTTTGCACAGGGCAGCAGCGGAAACATGAAGGTAAAGCTGGGCGACACCAGTTATTATCTGGTCTACGAGGGCACGGCGATCCAGAGCTGGACGATGCTGGGACTTGTCCCGGTCAAAATCGTCAATGCCAATCTGGATAAGCTGTGGTTCCATACGATACAGATCGTAGCGGGCATCGCCGCAGGTCTTGCGGTGCTGGTCATTCTGCTCATTGTGCGCAGAAGCCATATGACCCTGCGCCGGAAGGATACCGAGATCTCCTACCGGGATGAATTGTTCCAGAAGCTCTCGCTGAACGTGGACGACGTTTTCCTGATGTTGGACGCAGAGACCTCCAAGGTGGATTATGTCAGCCCGAACATTGAGCGTCTGCTGGGCATCCCGTGGAAAGAAGTCCGGCAAAATGCCTTTGCTCTGGACAAGCTGGGCGCCCCGGAGCACGGCGAAAACTTTCTGGATGGGCTTCTCAGCGGACAGCAGCGGGAATGGGATCTCGAGTTTGAGCATCTGGAAACCAAAGAGCGCCGCTGGTTCCATAACATCGCCATAGGCAGCGAGGTGGAGGGCAGGACCAAATACATCCTTGTCATGTCCGACCGCACCGCCGACAAACAGGTAAATCAGGCGCTTTCGGATGCCGTTGCTGCCGCCGAGACTGCCAACCGCGCCAAGAGCACTTTTCTTTCCAATATGTCCCACGACATCCGCACCCCCATGAACGCCATCATCGGCTTTACCACACTGGCGATCAGCAATATCGACGACAAGGAGAGGGTGAAGGATTATCTGGCCAAGACCCTTGCTTCCAGCAACCATCTGCTCTCCCTCATCAACGATGTGCTGGATATGAGCCGCATCGAAAGCGGAAAGATCCATCTGGAAGAAGTGGAAGTCAACCTTTCGGATGTGCTGCACGATTTGAAAACCATCGTCAGCGGGCAGATCTACGCAAAACAGCTGGAGCTTTATATGGACGCGATAGACGTGACCGACGAGGATGTCTACTGCGATAAGACCCGGCTGAACCAGATCCTGCTGAACCTGCTGTCCAACGCCATCAAGTTTACCCCGGCGGGCGGCACGGTCTCGGTGCGAGTACGCCAGCTTGCCGGGCAGGTGCGCGGCTGTGGGCAGTACGAATTCCGCATCAAGGACAACGGCATCGGCATGAGCCCGGAATTTGCCAAAAAAATCTTTGAGCCGTTTGAGCGGGAGCGCACCTCCACGGTCAGCCGTATCCAAGGCACCGGTCTTGGCATGGCCATCACCAAAAACATCGTGGATATGATGGGCGGCACCATCGAGG